>JAFTVH010000105.1 GCA_017465845.1 Lachnospiraceae bacterium
CAATTCCATATGATGCAGACCTATTATCCAATAGCATACCCGAAGAGATATGTAAATCTCTACGAGTAGTAACTGTAAATGTTGTTATGAAGAGCCGTATGCGGAAAAGCCGCACGTACTGATCTGTGAGGACTTCACATCGTGAGGTGTGATTTTACTTGGTATGCGCCTGGAAACTATTATTTTACATATCAATGATTATTAGAAAGGAAAAGGACTATGCTGAAAAAATACATAGCACAGATATTAACTGTAGTTGTTTTGCTGGCTTCGATACCATTGGACGCATTCGCTTCCACAGCAACATCTTCAGATGTTCCTTCGCAAATAAAAGAGCTTAGTTTGGAAGTAGGCGATGACCTTATTGATACCACTGTCACTTCGGGAGATGCCCTTTTGAATCATGAGGCTACAGGATGGGTTCAGGATGATAGCAAGTGGAGCTATGGTAGGCCTAAAGGCAATAATGCAGACGGAACCGGCAGCTGGGGGTGGTGGAGAGGAACCAGGGTTGCTTCTTCCATTTCCAGCGAAAATGAAATCGCTCTTTTTGCAAATGCATCCGATGGTATCGTCCTCTTGCCCAAGCTTCCGTCCTCTAATTACAAATTTGAGGCGACTTTTACCATAAATAATAAATCCGGGGCAAACGGTTCTTTTGGCCTTATTACAAACATTAATCCGTCATATGCGGATAGTACAGGCGCAACGATGTTTGTTCTCTATGCAGCAGGCCATCAAAGTAAAGATACCGCCTATAGCTGGAATAAACAGGGTGGAACTAAAGACTGGTATAGACCGGGGCATACAGCACCGGGGACCGGTGAATCTATAACGCTTACCGTTTATGTTTATAACGGTACAAACTATTGTTACATTAACGGTAATTATGCGAGATCTATAAGTACTATATTCACAAAAGAGGGTCCAAGCCTTTGCGGCTTCTTTATCTCCAGTGACTCGAACATGACTGTTAATATTACAGATATTTCTGTCAAAGAGCTTAAATATGTTGAAAAAGATCCTTCGGACGGAGACACTTCAGGTGGAGGCGATACTTCCGGCGGCGATACCCCGGCTCCTACCGGACCTGTTTTTGATGAAGATAGCCTGATTATTGGTAATGTCCTTTATCAGACTGATTTTGAGGATACAGCCGTTGGAGAACTTCCGGAAGACTGGCAGAAAGGTTATCCGGGAAATGGATCTACCTTCGGATGGGGGGTGACCGATGTTACCCAGAGATCCATGATAGGAGAAGTTGTTGAGCTTAACGGTGATAAGGTTCTGAATTTTGCTTCTTCCAATACCGACGCATATATCACCGCTCCGTCTACCGGTACGCTTGATTATATTTTCGAAGCTACCATAATCAGCAATTTCGATACTCAGGGCGAGTTTGGTATGGCTAATAACTTTTATGCCGGTGTAAATGATGCTAATGGCTGTATGTACACCAGCATTTACGTGAATGACTCCAGGACCACATCCACAATTCAGTATAAAAACGGTGGTTCCTACAAGAAATGGGATATCAGCAATATTCCAGCAAAAGGAGAAACAGTAAAGCTTAAAATAATCAGCTATGGTGGTAAGAATTATATCTACTATAACGATATCCTTTCTGCTGTTGCTCCTCATCGTACAGGTGTTAATGCTGTTTCTGACAACCCGGGCTTTTTCACCTACGGCGGCAATATCTATGTTACCGATGTAAAGATTACAGAGATTTATAATGCAGAGATTGTTATTGACGGTGCAAACGTCTCTGTCACCGATGACGGCAAGGTTGGAATTGACGTTGTTTCCTCTTTTGATAAAGCACAGGATGTTTATTGTATGTATTATAACGAAGATTATACATACAGCGATTCCGCTGATATGAAATTCGGTGCAGTTATGGCTGTCGGCAGCAGCCAGATTGCTCAGGAGATTGAAGCAGGGCAGGATGGTGTAA
This sequence comes from Lachnospiraceae bacterium, assembly GCA_017465845.1. Lineage (GTDB taxonomy): Bacteria > Bacillota > Clostridia > Lachnospirales > Lachnospiraceae > Acetatifactor. The sequence goes on from JAFTVH010000105.1 coordinate 1,958, forward strand.
CCAATACCACATTTACCACCTGCACACAGGATGACAGCGAGATAACATTTGTTTATTCTATTTCCGATATCCCGGAAGAGAATTACGACAAATTTTATACTGTACGCCCTTATGTAATCGTTCAGGATACCTATTATTATGGTGAAGCTAAGGCATATTCTGCAGCTGAACTTGCAAACGGAATTTATGCTTTCAGTGATGATGAGGAACTTAAGGACCGGTTAGCTGCTGCCTTTGCAAATTCTAATGTTTTTGTGGGAAAAGATGGGGCAACTCTTACATTCACCCTTTTCTCTGATTTCCACTATAAGGCCGGAATGTATCCTGCAACGATTTCTGATCTGAAGACAATCCTGGAGCGTGCTGATGAAAGTAATTCTGCTTTCATTATGTCAGCAGGAGACCTGACCAACGATATGAAAGGCTCACCCGAGCTTTATAAAACCTACCTTAATTATTATACCGAAGAGGGCGAACTTCTTCCGGCATACAATATCTACGGTAACCATGAACTGGAAACCGGCAATACCATGGAGGATGTAACCTGGACACTTGCTAATACCGATGTTGTATGGGGAACCGCAGACGGTACGTATGATGCTTCTATCGGATACTATTATTTTGAATCAAACGGATTCAGAATCATCGGTATCGACACACAGCATTCCTACAATCCTACAACCGGTGAATGGGAACACAACAAGAAAGGCAGTTGGGGAGCCCCCACCGGCAATACCAAGGTCAACTCTTTAGGTCCCACACAGCTTGCATGGCTGGAAAAAGTACTTACTGATGCTGCTGACAAGGATATTCCTTGTATCGTTGTAGGACACGACGGATTCTCCGGTCTCGGCTATGCGACAACTTCTTCTGATGCAGCCGCTGTCCGTGAGATATTCACAAAGGTAAACGACCAGAACCCCGGCACTGTACTGATGTGCATAAATGGTCATGTACACACCAATCATCAGGGGGATAGAGACGGTGTATTCTATCTGGATACCAATACTACCTTTAATGGTTTGTGGCAGGATGCTCAAGCCACACATCACTACACTGATGAACATACTTATATGTTCGAAGAGTATGATGATGACGGTAATCTTATAAGTATAACCGAGAAATCCCTTAATACCCTTTCGCAGGGCAAGAACACCTGGTTCTTTGAAGAACCGTTAAGTGCGGTGATTACCATTAGCGAATACGGAGTGATCACTATTGACGGTTCCCAGAGCAAATGGGCATATGATATTGTTCCTGAAGCTGCTGCCGGCAAATCCGGTGTAGAGCCGCTTATTTCCTCAGGTACTTATTGGACTTGTGATCTTCTCGGTCATAGCATCGTTTACAAATCTGATGATAAAAGTCATTGGACAGAATGCACCAACACACTTTGCGATGAAGCAATCCAGTCGGTTGCCCACACCTACGATCAGCAGGTGGTTTCTGATGAGTATAAAGCAACAGACGCAACCTGTGAGGCAAAAGCAACCTACTATTATTCTTGTGTATGCGGAGCCATGGGCACCGAAATCTTTGAAATTGGAGAACTTGCTGAACACTCATATGGTGAGTGGAAAGTTGTAAAAGAGGCGACTGCTACTGAAACCGGGCTGAAAGAGCGTGAGTGCTCCGAATGTGGAGATGTTCAGAGAGAAGAAATTTCGGTTATCAGCTCTGATAGGCCGGGAACTGAGGACACTCCGGAAACCGGAGATACACCCAGCACGCCGGGGTCTGAGGACAATCTGGAAACCGGAGATACTCCTGGCACCTCTGAAGATGAGGATTCTTTCAGCACCCCTGATACTCAAGATGCTGCGGCTGGCACCACTAATACACCTGTAACAGGAGATAATACCTATACGGTTCTTTGGCTGATAATTCTAATTATGAGTGGTGCAGGGCTTTCTAGTGTGTTAGTCTATCACAGCCGAAAAAGAAAATATTGATATAGTTTAACCAAATGAACGCGGGAAAATGTACCATTCAGACGCAGACGGCACATATTCTGGCTCTGAACATGGAACTGGTAGAGCCTGAAACACGAAAAATAATTGCCGCGGCTCTTCTGGAGCTGCTGAAGTAAAAAGGAGAGAGACCCGGAAGAAAAGGTCCGGTTGTATGTGAAAGTGTCGTTTGATACTACAGCGGTTGTTGAACTACCCGGCTAAAATGGAAAAATACATATTTTAACAGCCGGAGAATATTATTTATAGGCCTATTAACAGTTTGAATGAGCACAGAACAGATATTGAATTTGTTCTGTGCTTATTACATTTTTCGGCAGCAAAGGTTGATATTAGTTGCATTCAGGTGTGGTAGTTGTTAAAATAGACATATACACTATGGAAAGGCTGGTGCAGCAAATGAAGTTTTTACATCTGGGTGACCTCCACATAGGTAAGTCACTTGGCGAATTTAATTTGATAGAAGACCAGAAGTTTATCTTGAATCAAATATTGGATATTGCAGGCAAACAGTCCGTAGATGCCGTACTGATAGCCGGTGATGTGTACGATAAGCCCATTCCCAGTGAGGAAGCTGTGGGCTTATTTGATTACTTCCTCTGTAAACTGGCTGCTATGAAGATCAAGACCTTTGTGATCAGCGGCAATCATGATTCTGATGAGAGGCTGAACTTCGGCAGCAGTCTGTTTGAGGCGAATCAACTGTATATTTCTGCTAAATATGGCGGACAGCTCTATAAGCAGGAGCTTACGGACGAATATGGGAAAATTAACGTTTATCTGCTGCCTTTTGTGAAGGCTTCTCAGGTGAAACATTTCTTCCCGGAAGAAGAAATAGATTCTTATGACAAAGCCGTATCCGTCATAATCGATCATGCGAAAATCGATAAAAAGGAACGTAATATATTGGTTGCCCATCAGTTTGTTGCCGGAAAAAGTGGAGACCCTGTGATGGGTGGCTCCGAAAGTGCGGCGGTTTTGAACGTGGGTCTGGTTGAGAAAATCGGAACGGATTGTTTGAACGAATTTGATTATGTTGCGCTGGGACACATCCATTCGCCCCAGAAAGTAGGAAGAGAGGAAATAAGATATTCCGGGTCATTGCTCAAATATTCTCAAAGTGAAGTGAACAATGACAAATCTGTCCCCCTTGTCATAGTGGGCGCAAAGGGTGATGTCTCCATAGAGCTGATCAAATTGAAGCCTCTCAGGGATATGCGTCATATAAAGGGAAAGATGGAGCAGCTTCTGGATAAGGAGAATATAAAATCACCGGACGACTTTATCTATGTGACATTGACGGATGAAGACCCCATCAATGATGCAATGGGAATTTTTCAGCAATATTATCCCAATACCATTAAGATTGATTACGACAATGATCACACCAGAGCAATCGGTCAGGTGGATATTTCCCGAATCGTGGAGGACAAGTCTTTTCCGGAATTGATCTCTGATTTTTATCACTTAATGTATGGCTGTGAGATCAGCGAAGAAGAAATGGCAATCATGAAGGAAGTTGCAAGAGAGGCTGGTGTGACAGATGAAACCGATTAAATTGATTATAAGTGCGTTCGGACCATACGCAGGCCTTATGCCTGCGATTGACTTTGAACAGTTTGAAAATAAAGGATTATTCCTGATCTCCGGTGATACCGGTGCAGGGAAAACAACATTGTTTGATGCTATCTGCTTTGCCCTTTACGGAGAAACAAGCGGAACCTACCGTAATACTAAGAATCTTCGCAGCGAATATGCAAAGGATGGTACAGAAAGTTTTGTTGATTTTTATTTTTCCCATCAAGGCAGAAACTATCATATCTACAGAAGCCCATCCTATGATAGAAAGAAACAGCGCGGAGAGGGTGTGATCACAGAAAAGGAAAAGGCTGTACTTTACTGCGAAGATGAGACCCCGATCGAAGGTATCGCCAATGTGAATACAGCCGTAAAGGAGCTGCTTCATATTGACGCAAAGCAGTTTAAACAGATTGCCATGATCGCCCAGGGAGAATTCTGGGATCTGCTCAACGCGAAGACAGAAGAAAGAACTGCCATCCTCAGGACGATTTTCATGACCGGCGGATATAAGAGCATGGAATTTAAGCTGAAAGACCGTATGGACGATAGCTTCAGGATGCGGGTCAATACGGAAAACAGTATTGTGCAGTATTTTGAGGACGCAGTTGCTGAGGAGAACAGCGAATTTGCTGAGGAGCTGGGTTCTCTTCAGGAACGTGCGGGGAAGAGCAGCAGCGCATGGAATCTGGAGGAATTCCTGGATATTCTCGACCGTATGATTGACTCAGATAAGAAAGATTTAAAACAGAAGGAAAAAGAGTCCAAGCAGGAAGAAAAAGAACTGGAAGCGAAGAAAAAGATTCTGGCGATGGCAAAGACGAATAATGAATTCATCCGCCGTTATGAAGTATTGTCAGACGAAAAGGAAGAACTTGACGGACAGAAGACGGTAATTAAGGAATTGTCTGTTGCCTTGAATCGCCGGAAGGCTGCAACCCGGGAGGTGAAGCCTATATATGATACCTGGATTGGTAAGCAGAGAGAAGCTGCCGGCACCGGGAAAGAAATAGAGGAGAGTACAGGGAGATTGCAGCAGGCGAAAGAACGTGTGGAAAAGGCGAAAGAAGCGTTAAAAGAAAGCCTTGCAGCCGAGCCCACAGCAGAAGAACTTAAGAAGCATATCCACAAGATTGATGAGGATCAGGAAAAGTATGAACAGAGAGATTCCCTGACCAATGAGGCGATCAAGTTGACCAAAGCCGAAGTCTTACTTCAGGAAGAGGATGAGCAGCTGAAGAAGGCAGAAGCGGAATTGAAAAGTAAAATAACTTTTCTTGAAAAAGAGATTACTGCGTTAAAAGGCAGACCCGAGGAACTGATCAGAATCAGGAATGTAGGAGAAAAGCTTACCAGTCTTAAAAATGATGTGGAGCAAATCATTGAGGAGAAAATTCCCGTTCATGTGACGAAAAAGAAATCTCTTGAAAAAAAGCAGAAAGATTTTGCAGACAAGCAAGCCGGGTACAATGAGATATCCGTGAAAAGACAGGAAGCAGAGATCATCCTGGAGAACTGTCGTGCAGGTATTCTGGCGCAAGGTCTAACGGAAGGCGATAAGTGCCCGGTATGTGGTTCAACCCATCATCCCAGGCTTGCTGCGTTGCCGGACAAGTCCATTTCTGAGGAAGAGTTCAAGGCTCTCCAGAATGCGGAGAATGATGCTAAGGAGGCAAAAGACAAAGCACTTTTAATAGTCGAAAGAGAGAAAACTGCGTTTGAAGCGTGCGAGGCGCAATTAAGAATCTCTATTTTAGACTGCCTTGAAAATGAACTTTTGACAATGGAAGATTTCGCCCATAAGACTCTTGACGAACTTTTTATGCTGATAAAGGAAGCGCAAAAAGGCATCATGAAGCAGCTTACCGAGAATAAGAAGGCTGAAATCGCAGCGGATAAAGATTGTAAGAAATTACAGGGCGCTCAGGATAAGCTGACCTCTGCAAGAGGAACAGAAGCGGAAGACCTCAAAGCAAAACAGGAGGCTCATGGTGACCGTAAGCAGCAAAACAAGACCGCACTTGTGCAGAACACAGCTTTGCTGCAGACGTTATCAAAACTTCCCTATGCCGACTGGAAAACTGCACGCAAAGAGCGCAATGCAGCGCAAAAGGAAGCGGCTCGAATCATGGAAGCCATTGAGAGTGCGCAGACAGAAAAGAATAAAGCTGAGAAGAATGAAGCAGAGATTCAGTCTTCCCTCGCTACCTTAAAAAAAGCGCACGAGAAGCAGCAAAGTGAAGAAAAGCTTTTTCATGGCGAGTTCACAAAGATTTTAAAAGCCAAAAAGTTTGCTGATGCAGAGGAATTCCTTTCCTGTGTCGTGACGGAAGCGGTCATTGCAGAAACGGAGAAGAAGATCAATCAGTATGATCAGTCGGTGAACGCAAATGCTATCCAGCTTGCTCAGGCCAAAGAAGATGCAAAGGGCAAGAAGACCATAGACTTAGACAGTATCCTGTCGGAGGTGAAGGACCAGTCCCAAAAAGTGGAAGCCATTCGCGGACAGATGAGTAATATCAGATACAGGCTTCAGATAAATGAAGAAAAGCGAACCAACATTGCAAGCCGGAAATCCTCTCTGGAGAAGTATCGCAGGGAAAATACGATTTGCAAGCGACTTTATGATCTGGTAAAAGGACAGACCGCAAAAGGTAAGATCACACTGGAGCAATATATTCAGGCAGCAGGCTTTGATAATATTATCATGGCTGCCAACCGCAGGCTTCTTCCCATGAGTGACGGCCAGTATGAGCTTTACAGGCAGGAGGATTCCCTGGGTAAAAAGAGCAATACATTTCTTGATCTGGAAGTGCTCGATAACTTTACGGGACACAGAAGACCGGTGGGCAACTTATCCGGCGGTGAAAGCTTCAAAGCTTCGCTGAGTCTTGCATTGGGACTTTCTGATACTGTCTCATCCAACCTGGGCGGAATTCAGATGGATGCGCTGTTTGTGGATGAGGGCTTCGGAACCCTTGACCGAAAGTCTATCGAAAATGCCATGGATATCCTGATCAATCTGTCAGGGACGAACAAACTGGTAGGCATTATCAGCCATCGTGAGGAGCTGAAGGACAACATCGCTCAGCAGATCAAGGTGACTAAGACAAAATATGGGAGTCAGATAGCGGTGGATAATGGGCTGTGAGTTGGGATACCCCATTTGCACCGGCTAAAATTCAGGATAAAACGAATCGCACTTGCTTTTAACGTGGCAGGTGCGATTTTTTTTTCTGAGAATCCCCAATACCCAATGATATTGGTCCATAGGAGATTCAAGCGAATGTGAAGTAGGCTCATTTGCTTTTTTATTGATGAATTGGGAAATGATAGATTTATATAACCTGAGAATCTGCTAAAATAGAGATATAAGCTTATGAGCAAATAGCAAAATGTAACGGAGTAGATTTCGCGGATTGCGAATATCCGATTGATTTCAGAGGTGTGATATGATCAAGAACAAAAGTTACTTCCCCAGAATATTCAGAGATTTTTTGTTGACATTGTTAGTACCCATTATTGCACTGGCACTTTTATATCTGCAGGCAGGAAATACCATTGAGGAGCAGATACTGCTTTCCAATAAGAATACATTGAATCAGTTTTTTGAATTGATCGATACCACATTAAGTGAAATGAGATGGACAGGTTATTCGATTGCAAATCATAAAAAATGCAGAGAATATTCGTTATATGCCGCTAAAGGAAATGACCGTCTGACTTATCAGGTAAAGGAAATCATTCAGGTGCTGGAAGATGCAGTGAATGATAAATATTATGATCTTCTGATTTATTATCCGGGTAACGGGCGTATCATATCCGGGGTATACGGTTCCATGAATTGGGAGGATTATTGTTCTGTTTACTATAGTGGGGAGGAGTGCGAAAAACAGTTTGGAGATATTCTGGAATGTAACACAAAGGGAGCTTCCTTATATATGATGAAACAGGAAGGGAAAGAACCACTGTTGTGTATCGCAATGAGAAAAAAAAATGTGGGGGACCATGCGAAGGATTATGTTGTGGTGCAGATCATAGACCCCAAATACTTAAATAAGATCATGACGGAGATGTATCAGCCTGAGGATGGCGTTCTGCTGATTTTTGATGAAAAAGAGAAATTATTGATCAGCGGGGATAACAGGGAAGAATACCATATGGATGGCTATATAGCAGCAGACATGCCTTATGAGATAAAGATCAATAACAATAAATATATGATGCAGGTGCAACAGGCTAAAAGTGTACCCGGATATTATGCGGTTGCGATTGATGCCAAGATCTTTTGGGAAAAATTATCTGAGCTGCGAATCATTTGCATCGTGGGAGGTCTGGCTTGCGCTGTGATCAGCATTTACATTGCATGGCGTGGTTCCAAGCGTACTTACAGTCCCCTGTGGAACATTGTAAATCACATAGAAGAATACAATTTACTGCAATATGACGCAGAAATGAATTCAGAGGTTGAATTTATCAATAAGATTTTTGAAAAGGAAGTTAATGAGAGGCGTTATTTAGACAGGAAAGAAAAAGCGGATAAATTGGATAGCTTTATCATCTCACTGCTTTATGGAGATGTGAGTGTAGGGGCAGGAGAAGATGCATTTATAGAGAATGGGATATCGTTGTGTTCAGACAGATTCAGTGTAGTAGTCATGTCTGTAGTGAAAACCAGGGAAATGGAAAGCGATCTGCAGGCGTTTGCAATCAAAAATATATTTGAAGAATTATATAATCAGGGAAACAGGGGATATCTTGTCAGAACAGCAGACAATCAATTTGTAAGTCTTATCAATATAGGAGAAGCGCTTTCGACAGAGCTTTTATCAGATGTTTTACTGGAAGGTCAAAAATTTGTAAGAGAGCATTTGAATATCATTGTAACGATTGCAGTAGGCGATATCCATGAAGGGATGGCAGAAATTCCGATGTCTTATAAAGAGGCGAGAGAAGCGCTGCGCTATAAATATTTGTTCGGTGAGGAGAGCTGTATCCAATACAGTCAAATCAAAGCAAGAGAACTTAACTATTCCGTATCCGGTGAATCAAGACTGTCCAAGATGGTAATCGGATACATGAAGGATTCTTCGCCGGCGAAATCTGCCGAGCAGTTTGTACGGGAACTTTTAGAAATGTATGGAATCAATGAACAGGCATCTATGGACACGGTGGAATGCTTTAAATATGAAATGCTCAGTATCATCAACAAGGCTGTCATGTCTAACAAAGGCGTATTTGACAATTATAAAGAGAGTGTAGAAGAATTGATTTTACAGCCTACACTGGAAAAATTCAGGGAGAAATTCATCGATGTGCTGACAAAGCTTTGGGAAAAGGAAAGGGAAAGCATAGAGCAGGAGGATATTTGTAACAGAGTGCGGTCCTATATTTTGGAGCATTACAGGGAGCCGGAGCTTTCTGTCAATATGTTAGGGGATAAGATGCGGATATCTACCTATTATTTATCAAAGCTGTTCAAGGCCAAATATGATATCTCCATTCCGGATTATATTTCGCAGACGAGAATACGAAGTGCCAAAGATGATTTGAAAAATACGTCAAAAAATATAAAACAGATAGCAGAAGAAAACGGCTTTTTAAGCAGTACAGTATTTATCAATACCTTTAAAAAGTGGGAAGGAATCACGCCGGGAATCTACCGGAAACTGAAATGATGCATGAATTTGGGGTTTTATCAACGAGTTGGGAATCCGAAGATTTACAATAAACACGGGATTTGGTATAAAAAATTCAGATGCAGACAGAGAGCTCACTTATGCATGAACAATTAAATATGATAATTTGTACGGAAGGAGCACAAAGATATGAAAAGAAACCGGTTAAACAAGTTTCTGGGTATTACACTTGCAGGAACCATGGCTTTGGGATTAGCAGCCTGCGGTAATCAGAATAATGCAGAATCAACGACTGGTTCCAATGCAGGAACAGTTGAACAGGGAAGCAGTGCAGCGGAGGAATCCACAGCAGAATCCACTGAGGTTGTGGAGGAAGAGCTTACCTATCCCTTAAAGGATGCTTCCAAATTAAGCATGTGGACCTATAATCAGCCCCCTGTAGCTTCTATCTATGCGGATTGGACAGAATCTCTGTATCATATAGGGTTACAGGAAAATACCGGCGTAGAGGTTGAATGGATTTATCCTGCTGCCGGTGCAAATGTAGACGAAGCATATAATCTGATGCTTACAGACGAAGTGCTTCCGAATATGATCACGAATGACACTTCCCTTTCAGACGCTTTGTTACTGGCACGTGACGGCATGATTTATGATCTGACCGATTATCTGCCGGAATATGCACCTGATTATTGGGAATATCTGAATTCCGACCCTGAGTTATTGAGAAGCGTGAAAGCTGACGACGGACGTATTTATGGTGTGTACGGTCATACAGAGGGTGATTATAACGGAACTTATATCGGACCTGTTATTCGCCAGGACTGGCTGAAGGAATGTGGGCTGGATATGCCTGTGACTTTGGAAGACTGGGAAGAAGTATTGGTTGCATTTAAAGACAAGTATAATGCAAAGTTTGGTTTTACCAAGAAGAGATATCATATGGGTATTGCATCCGGCACCAATGCGCAGGCAACTATTTTCGCTTATTCCACCATTGACGGCTGGTATGTGAATAAAGATGGTCAGATAGCACTTGGGCAGATGGATGAAGAGTGGAAAGAGTCTCTTGAAGTACTGCACAGATGGTATGATATGGGACTGATCGATCAGGACAGCTTTACCATGGATGACAATGCTTTACGTGCTAAGGTACTGAATAATGAGGTTGGTGTGTCTATCACAGCACTGAGCCAGATGACCAACTGGATCAATGATGCACAGGCACAGGGTACCGGTGCTGACTGGGTAGGTATGGAATATCCCAGAGTAGCAGAAGGCGTTGCTACCTCCAGAATTCAGTCCGGTTCCAGAACGTCTGCTACGGTAACCATGATTACGACTACATGCTCCGAAGAGGAACTGATCACAGCACTGAAATGGCTGAATTATGGCTTTACAGAAGAAGGCGGTATGTACATCAACTTTGGTAATGAAGGGGAAACCTATACCTTAGATGCGGATGGCAATCCTCAGTGGACAGATCTGATCAAGAATGATCCCGATGGCGTATCTGCAGCAGTGAAAAAATATACCGGTGCTCATAGTGGCGTGGTAGCAACTATCCAGGCAGCAGATCTGGTAAAACTGATCAATGCAGAGACCTCAGCAGCTGCTGTATATGAGTGGATCGATAACACAGATAACAGCAAGTATGTTGTACCGAAACTGGCATTGACGGAGGAAGAAAGCATTACCTATAGTGATAAATTTACACCGATCAGTGATTATTGTGCAGAGATGGCACTGAAGTTCATTTTAGGGGAAGAGTCACTTGATAATTTTGACGCTTTCATTGAAAAACTGCATACAATGGGAGTTGATGAATGTCAGGCTATCCAGCAGGCAGCATATGAGCGTTATTTAGCAAAATAATATTACCGAAGCGGTTGTGAATATCCGCTTGATTCGTAGCAGGGAATGCCTCTGTGAGGATTCCCTGCTATTTTTCTAAGGAGATCAGACTTATGTTATCAGGCAAAGCAATTGTAAAGGATTTCAAAAAAAATAAACTGATATATCTTATGGTATTACCGGTTATTATTTATCTTATCCTTTTTTGTTACAAGCCGATGTATGGTATCATCATTGCCTTTCAGAGATTTCGTCCCGGACTTGGAATAGAAAGAAGCCCCTGGGTTGGTCTGAACAATTTTGTCAGGTTCTTTAAAGATATTTATTTCTGGAGGGTTGTGAAGAACACTTTTACAATCAGCTTTTTAAACATTCTGTTTACGTTCCCGGCACCGATTTTATTGGCATTATTACTCAATGAGGTTCAATGTTCATGGTTCAAGCGTACCGTTCAGACTGTTACCTATCTTCCGCACTTTATCGCGATGGTAGTAGTGTGCGGTCTGATCAATCAGTTTTGCCGGAGTGATGGATTGATTAATGATGTCATTGCCTTTTTTGGAGGTGAGAGGGCAAACCTGCTTATTAAAACGGAGATGTTTTATCCCATTTATATCATTTCCGGAATCTGGAAGGAAATCGGATGGAGCTCCATTATTTATCTTGCAACGCTTGCAGGAATTGACCAGGAACAGTACGAGGCGGCGAAAATTGATGGTGCAGGCAGAATTCAGCAGATGCGTTATATTACGCTGCCGGGGCTGATGCCTACCATATCCATGCTGTTAATCTTAAAAATGGGTCAGGTCCTGAACATCGGCATGGAGAAGATACTGCTTCTGTATCACGAAATGACATATGAGGTGGCGGATGTTATTTCTACCTATGTCTACCGCAAAGGCTTGATTGATGCGGACTACAGTTACAGTACCGCAATCGGACTGTTCAATTCCATAGTCAATATTGTGTTTCTGGTAGGTGCTAATAAAATCAGCAAGAAACTGGGACAGAGCGGTTTGTTCTAAAAAAAGACAAGGAGACAGTATGCGTAATAGAAAAAAGAAAAAGAAAAGCGTCGAAGATATTATCCTGGACGTCATTATATATTCCATATTGATTCTGCTGGCCATAGTGACCTTTTATCCGATGTGGTATGTTGTGGTAGCTTCTTTTAGCTCCGGCAGTTATATCATCAGTCAGGAAATTCTGTTATGGCCGGGAGACTTTAATCTTGAAGCTTATAAACTTACTTTCCGGCATCCGCTATTAGTGAAAAGCTTCGGGAACAGTTTAATGGTTCTGGCACTGGGACTGCCTATTAATATCGTTCTGACGGTATTAGCCGGGTATTTTATGTCAAGTACAACAAAGGTATATTGGAAAAAACCGATCATTTATATGATTTTATTTACCATGTTCTTTAACGGCGGATTGGTTCCGAACTACTTGAATGTGAAAGATTTAAGAATCTTTAATACCATCTGGGCATTGGTCCTGCCGGGCGCTTTGAGCGTTTACAATGCCAACATCTGCAAAACAGCCATGGAGGCAATCCCTTACAGTCTGCATGAATCCGCTTATCTGGATGGTGCCAGTGATCTGAAGGTACTTTTTAAGATTGTACTTCCGTTGATGAAGCCTACCATGGCGGTGCTGCTGCTTTATTATGGAGTAGCCCATTGGAATGCGTGGTTTAATGCTTCCATCTACATAAGGGATGAACAGAAGCTGCCTGCACAGAATATCCTGCGTGCCGTACTTCTGGAGAATACTACTTTGGCAGAAAGTGCGGGGGACAGCTATAATGCCTACGCAGAAGCTATGCAGTATGCTGCGATTGTAATTATTACAGTACCTATCGTATGCGTATATCCTTTCCTGCAGAAGCATTTTGCAAAGGGTGTTATGATCGGTGCCGTGAAAGGGTGATTGTTATGGGAGAAATTGGAAGATTTAACGACATAGGAAATGAGTATGAAATTGTAAAGCCCGATTTAAAACGTCCCATGATGAATTACTTCTGGAATCAAAAGATTTTATCTGCCGTAAATCAGAATGGAGGCGGTAACGGCGGTTATCGCGGTATGACATCCCAGTATATCGGTGAGGTCGGGAAACCGCGGGCGCAGCTTCTGGCTAACGGCAATCGTTATTTTTACATCAGGGATCATCTGACCGGAAAACTTTGGAATCCGGGCTGGTATCCTGTAAAGGAAGCTTTAGACGCGTATCATTGTGTGCATGGACTTGGCTACAGCACTATTTGCGGCACAAAAGACAAAATATGTGTGACTTTAAATGGTACCGTAAGTCATGATGAGCCGGCGGAAATGTGGCAGATCAGAATCGTGAATAAAGATGAAAAGGAGCGTCTGGTGACGATATATCCTTTTGTAGAATTCGATCTGTCAGGATATCCTCACAGAAGTGAATATGAAAGCTGGGTACGTGCTTATTATGATGCAGAGAAGCATTTGATCTTTGCAGAAAACAATGCGGAAGAACGCCCCTATGACTGGTTCCATGGTTTCTGTAGTACAGATTATGAAGTGACAGCTTTTGACACTTCCAAGAAACGCTTTATCGGTACCTATGGTGACATTCGTATGCCGGATGCTTTGGCGGCAGGAAAACTCGGAAATTCATTGGCCGCATGTGAAACTATGGTCGGTGTTTTTGAGTTGAATGTGAAGTTGGCAGCAGGCGAAGAAAAGGAGCTTCACTTTATTGTCGGAAGTGCAGACAGACGTGAGACTGCAGAAAGGATTTCTGCGAAGCTGTTATCCTCGGGCCGCTTCGAGGAAGCTCTCAAATTACATGCTGCGGATAAGGAAAAGCTTTGCAGTCTGATGAATATACAGACACCGGACAAAAAGGTAAATGATCTGGCTAACTATTGGTTAAAGCAGCAGGTGCAGCTTTGTGTGGAAGTTGGCCGGGCAGGCAGCAAAGGCTTCAGAGATCAGCTGCAGGATTCCTGGGGCATTGCAGCGTTTAATCCCGCTCTTGCAAGAGGAAAGATCCTGGAGGCTTTGGAGCACATACACGAATCCGGTGCCTGTGCAAAGCTCTGGAATCCTTTAAGGGATGAAGAGTACTCAGACTTACCGACTTGGGTAGCACCGACCATCAATGCGTACATCAAGGAATCCGGTGATATCGGGTTCTTACGTGAAAAAGTATGTTACATGGAAGGGAAAGTAGATACTGTTTGGGAACATATTCTGACCACGACAAGATACTCTTCTGATGATCTGGGAGCGCACAATCTTGTGCTGGCTCATATGGGTGAATGGAACGATTCGCTGAACGGTCTTGGCAGAGGCGGCAAGGGAGAAAGCGTCTGGACGTCAATTGCGCTGTATCAGTCTTTACATGCCGTTGCAGAGATGGCCCGTGAAATTGTAAAGGATGCTTCCGTAGAACAGGAGATGTTGGAACGTGCTGAGCGTATCAAGAAAGCAGTGAATGAGCATGGCTGGGATGGCGAGTGGTATCTGACCGGCTATCAGGATGACGGCACGCCGGTAGGCTCCAAGGTAAACAAGGAAGGTATGATTTATCTGAATGGCCAGACCTGGGCAACGATGCTTGGCATAGCAGAGGAAGAACGTGCTAAGAAGTGTCTGGCAGCTGTGGATAAGTATCTGGATTGTGATTACGGCCCGTTGACATGTTATCCGCCATATACCAAATATGACCCGAAAGTAGGCCGGCTTACAGGATTTGTACCCGGTGTGTGGGAGAATGGTACTACTTACTGCCATGGTGCAGCTTTTAAGGTAGTAAGTGATTTTATTCAGGGCAGAGGTGACGAAGGGTACGAGACTCTTTTGAAGATCATGCCGGACAGCAAATGGAATCCATCTGAACATTCAGGCTGCGAGCCATATGCTTTTACCAATATGTATCTGGGACCGGACAATCCGAGAAAGGGTGAAACCTCTTTTGCATGGATCACCGGTACCGCCGGCTGGGTATACCGTTCCATTGCACAGTATATGCTGGGCTTCCATCCTGAACATGACGGTTTTACCATTGATCCATGTATTCCGAAAGCATGGAAGAAGGTGACCGGTACACGTCAGTTCCGTGGTGATATCTACGAAATGGAGATCATCAATGACAACGGAAGCTGTAAGGGTGTGAAAGAATTGTATGTGGATGGTACAAAGGCAGCATGCAATAGAATCCCTCTTTTTGGTGATGGAAAGGTACATAATATTAAAGTAGTGCTGTAGCATATGGCAAGTATTTTGTAAAGATAAAAATATGTACTGCGTGCATTCGGGAGAGCACAAGGTATTTTGAAAGGAGAACGAAAAAATGCAGAAGTTTTATAGAATCATTAGTGCAATGCTGGCTGTCATTTTTATGGTTAGTAATACCGGAGTAATACAGGCAGCTGCAGAAACAGAGAGTGTGGCAACTTATGCAGAAGATGATTTTGAAAGCTACGAAACATTACCTGCAGCCTATATTATCTCAGGAAATGGAACGGGTGAATTGGCTTTGAATGACGGCAATCAATATTTCAAGCTTAGCGCACCTGCTGCAACTTCGCCAACTTTGTCATACGCATTCAGCAGTGCGTATACAAAAGATCAGACAGTGCCCCTTTGGTTGGAAATAACATTGTCCGGTCAGGAAGGCGGCTCTTTTGAAACATGGCATTTGAGAGCAAGAGTGGCTAAGGGAAGCGCTAAAGAACCAATCTTAACCGGTAAGGGCAATGATGTATATGCCGGAGAGACTAAGCTTACAACACTCAGGGCGGATGAATTTACCAAGTTTATCGTTAAGATAACGTACAATGCAGAAACATCGGTATTTGATTACTCTGTATGGGTGGACAAATATACAGGTGATGCTCAGGGAACAGGCAGTTTGGCAATCGATGACTTTGGTAAAATTAATTTGTATGCAAATAATAGTAAAAGTACTGTAGAAAAGCACTTAGGTATTGATAATTTTGCGGCTTATGCAAGTGCTGAATACCAGGCAGTTTTTCCGGAAACAGTTCCGAGCGATCCAAGTGACGGCGATGCATCAGGTGACGGCAGTGATCCGAGCGGCGGCGATGCATCAGGTGATGAAAATGAGCCAAGTGTAGCTCCGGATGAAGACTATGGGAAGCCTGCTGAGCCGAAAGTAGGTACCGTGTTATATGAAAATACTTTTAGCGACATAACAGCAACAGATTATTCAAACGGATATGCTACTGTGAGCATTGATTTAAAAGATGCTTCCGGTACCGTTGGTACTGCGGAAGAAGGATACCTGGAGTTTGTTTGTAATGATGCAGTAATTGGTGAGCAGTATTTCCAGATTGCATTTGACAAGGCGATTGAAAGTTCACCACTGTGGATAGGAATGAAGGTGGCATCAGGCGATAAAACACCTGTTGATATATCTTTCCGGGCTTGCGGCGGTGAAACTACGAAGAAAACAAACTTATGCAACATCAGTAATGCAGTAATATTGGGTTCAGATAATACAACTGAGATTACCACACTCAGTACAGAGTGGGTGGAGCTTTTGTTCAAACTGGATTTGGCGAATATGAAGTACACTGCATATGTAGATGGTATCGGAAAATATACAGGAAAACTGGAATTTTCAGATAATACCTTTAAACGCTTATGGATTTATATTACACAAAATACAGAGAATGCGGGTGCTGTTTTAAAGATTGATGATTTTAAGGTATTTGCAGAGGATATTGTGACAGCAGGGAATACAGAAATCCCGGTTGTTGGTACAGATGTAGAAATGGACCACCCCGGACTGGAAGATTTTGCTAATGGTATTGCTGTAATGGCAGGTCAGTCTAAGGCATATGTGAATGGAACATTAACTGATATTGATGCTGAGGCCGGGTTGGCAGAGACAGGAGACGATGTACTTGTACCGGGTTCTTTCATCAGTACTTATCTTGGTGTGCAGGTGGACAGTGCAGCCCAGATGTATTCTTTAAGTGCAGCAGCTGCCGACGCAGGAAAAACGGTTTCCTGGGATTCCAGAGGATTGCTGGTAGTAACAGATGATGGCGTGACGGTAGATCAGAAGCTTATGACGCTGTTGGCCGGATATCTGGAGACAGGTGTAGAAGCGACCAACTATGCTGTTTATCCTGAATTTACTCAGGATATTATTGATAAAGCGGTTGCGGTGCAGCCGTCAGGCTGGCAGCCGAATAAAGGTAATGACAATGCTGCCCAAAACTGTGCAGAAGCACTTTATTATTTAAGCCTCATTACAAAATTGGATCCCCAGGCAGCAGCTACGGACGGAACGCTTTGTAAGGATGCGGCATTGAAACAGCTGCGTTTCCTGATTGCAGGCGGAAACGAACCGTTTGCAAGTACAGGTGCATATTGGGGACATGCTGTTGTATCTTCCGCTTTAACATTAATTAAAAATACAGACACTATTTATGAGGAACTGACAGCAGAGGAAAAAGATCGTATGGATTGGCTCATGAAAGCACTTGCTATTTCCGGCAACTGGGGCTTTAACGATGCCAACAATTATGATACAGGAGTTGCTTTGTTAGGTAACTTTAATAAGTACTGGAATCCGAATTTCAGAAATACATACCTTACGGTTGTACTGAATGCATCTATGTATTTTGGTACAAATGAGGATGGTTCTTCTAAACTGGATGATATTTTCCTTGATTTTGATTATGAGACTTACATCAAAAAGTTTGAAGAACTTGGTTTTACTAATATTTTAGGGGCATGGACTACCGTAGATTATAATGGAGTCAGCATCGGCAAATATATGGAAGAAGGCGGCCAGGTTGTTATGAGCAGCGGTGCCAGTGGCGGAAGCGGTAAAGGTGTTAAAGTCGCATTTTCATACAACGGCTATAATGCAACTCAGGTGCTGGAGATCTTTCATGGGCTTATAGATTATACCTATGCCTTTAATGTCATGAATTCATACAATACAGATAGTGAATATGAGCGTTGCTATATTATTTCCGGCAAAGTATCACCACTTACCGGCCAGATGGGTATGCTCCGGGAATTTGCAGCCCATGCAGGCAGAAGCCGGGTAACATATTGCTATGACAGTTATATGATTTTAAATACCGTGCTGGCAAATATGAAGCTGTTTGGCGGTTGGGACTCTTCCACACAACAGATGCGTGAGTACGATAACAGAATCTATGTCGGTAACGAAGACCTGATTTTCAAAATGCAGCAAGGATATCACGGTCATTCCAATGGTACTGCTGCCAATGAATACGAGTATACCTTTAGTGACAGAGGAGTAGATTTTATAAAGGATATTTGGAGAAACTTCCATTGCATGTCAAATGAGCAGGTAACTACAATGGAGAATCCATATCAGGAAGCGCTTCCGGCAGAACCCAAAGATGGTATTACCGAAGCACCTGAAGATTCCTTTGTTTCTGTTAAATTTGCAGAAGGCGACTATTTTACCGAGGAGTCTTACTACAAAATCGGTGAGAATTTAAAGAATGAAACGATCGAATTTGATGTTGTGATAGGCGATAATATTAATCCTTCAGCCTACGGCAGTGTCATAGCGATAGATAAGCAGGGTGATGTCATCACTCCGAAATTTACCAAAATGATTCTTCAGTTCAGAAGCGGCAAAATCAGAATCATGAATGGTTCCACTTATGAAGACACACATTTGACCTTTCATGAGAATTATCGTTTCCATGTAAAAGCCACTTTTGATGTGAATGCACAAAAATATTCTGTAGAAATCAATCGTACTTATCCTACTGTCGGGGCAGTGTATGAAGCGGATAATTTTGATTTCAGAACGAACACCAGAGAAATTGATTATGTAGATTCTCTGAGTATTGCGAAAGAAACTGAAAACAGTACCATGTGGGTGGAGAACTTTAAGCTGATTGGAGCGGAAACAGAGCCAAGTGAACCAAGCGAGCCGAGTGAACCGAGCGAGCCGAGTGAACCGAGTGAGCCGAGTGAACCGAGTGAGCCGAGTGAACCGAGTGAGCCAAGTGAGCCAAGTGAACCGAGCGAGCCGAGTGAACCGAGTGAGCCGAGTGAGCCAAGTGAGCCGAGTGAACCCAGTGAACCGAGTGAGCCAAGTAAGCCGAGCAATCCGAGTGAACCAAGTGAACCGAGTGAACCGAGTGAGCCAAGTGAGCCCACAGCTCCAAGCGAGCCGAGTAACACAACAGAGTCAAGTGAGTCAGAGCCAAGCGAGTCAACGGAGCCGGAGGAAGAGGCCGACGATGATCAGGCTGCAGCAGAGGACTCCGTGGTAAATGCCGACACTACAGGCAATGTACCGGCAACAGGAGACGATTCCAATATTGCATTCTTCGTGATGGCAGCGCTTGCTTCCCTTGCGGTGGCTGTGATTTGCATAAGATTCAGACGCAAAGAAGAATGATATAACCAAGAATAATATAAAAGTTCAGACGGCGGTGATGATCCGCCGTCTGCTCATATCAGCAGAAGAAAACTGATAAAGAGCAGAGAGGAGAGAGGGAATGGCAAAATATATATCAGAAACCTTACAGACGCCCGTAGCGTATGAATGCGATGTCCTGGTAGCCGGAGGCGGAATCGCCGGTGTGTCCGCTGCTGTTGCTGCGGCAAGGCAGGGCTCTAAGGTAATCCTTTTGGAGAAACAGTTCCTGTTAGGCGGGCTTGCAACAGCAGGACTGATAACGATATACCTTCCGTTATGCGACGGAAAAGGGCATCAGGTCAGCTTTGGACTTGCCGAAGAACTTTTTCGATTATCCATTCAATATGGTTATGAAGCAAAGTATCCGTCGGCGTGGCTGGAGGAGCAGAGCAAAGAAGGCACAGCACAAGACAGACAGAAACAGCGCTTTGAAGTCCGGTTCAATGCCCAGCTTTTTGCAATCGCCATGGAACAGCTTTTGAAAAAGGAAGGCGTGACGATTCTTTACGGAACAGCAGTCTGCGGCGTGCAGGTGGAAAAGGATAAAATTGCTTCCCTGATCATTGAAAACAAGTCCGGAAGAAGTGCTGTGAAAGCCAAGTCTGTAGTAGACACAACGGGTGATGCAGATATCTGCATGATGGCAGGCGAAGCTATTGAACTTTTTGAAGGGCAAAATGCATTGGCAGCCTGGTACTATAGTGCAGGAGAAAAAGGATTTGACTTAAATATGCTGGGTGTCATAGATATCTCTGATGAAGAAAATGACGGAACCATGATCAAGTTGATTCCAAAAACATTTCAGGGCGTGGATGCTATGGAGTTAAGTGAAATGGTTCAGAATGCACATGATGCGATCTTAGATGATTTCAGGAAAAAGCGTATGCAGGATGAAACCTTATTGCCCACTACATTTGCAACCATACCACAGGTCAGGATGACGCGCCGACTTTCCGGAAAGTATACAATGACGCTGCAGGATGAAAGAAGAGAATTTGAGGATAGTATCGGTATTATAAGTAATTGGAAAAAGAGAGGACCTGTATATGAGATCCCGTTTTCAGCATTACACGGTACGAAGATCAAAAACCTGATCACGGCAGGCAGAAGTATTTCCGCACAGGATTCGATGTGGGATGTGACACGTGTGATTCCGGCATGTGCAGTTACGGGAGAAGCTGCCGGAACTGCAGCGGCTATGACAGATGATTTTGAAGCACTGGATGTAGCTGAACTTCAAGGGCGTCTGGAAAAAGCCGGAGTGAAATTATTTATCAAAAGTCTTGAGATGTAAGCCCATGAAATAGTAACAGATACATTATTATAGGAAAGGTTGATATGAAACAAAAAGAAATTGAGATAATTGCGGATTTAGTGATTGCCGGTGCCGGTTTGCCCGGTATATGTACTGCATTGCAGAGTGCCAGGATGGGACTGAAGACTGCGCTGATCAACAATCGCCCATATTTTGGCGGTAACAGCAGTGCGGAGCTTATGATCATGATCGTAGGTGCCAGTGGAATGCAGGAATTCAATTATAATGCCAGGGAGACGGGCATCGTAGAAGAATTGTTTCTTGAAAATTTATATAAAAATCCCGAAAAAAACAGATACGTCTGGGATGGAATTTTATTAGATAAACTAATGGCAGAGGAAAACCTGATGCTGTTCCCCAACACCTGTATTGATACAGTGGAAATGACAGACGAAGGAATGATCCGGTCTTTGTCGGGACTGCAGACTACCACAGAGAAGCGGTTTATTTTTCAGGCACCTTTGTTTGTTGACGATACCGGGGATGGTACTGTGGGATATCTTGCCGGTGCAGAGTATCGCTATGGACGGGAAGCAAGTGCAGAGTTTGACGAGAAGTTTGCACCTGCTGAGGCGGATGACGGAGTATTGCCCAGTACTATGGTATTTTTTGCGCACGACAAAGGATATCCGGTGAGCTACAAGCCGCCGCGTTTTGCAAAAGATTACACCAAGACGGACGTATTGGAACATCGTATCATTCCACCTGATAATTTTCACCAGTTTCAGTGGTTTTATGAGCTGGACGGCCGAATGAACCAGATGGAAGATTATGAGGAGATCCTGCAGCATCATCGTGAACTGGTTTACGGAGTGTGGGATTATATCAAGAACAGCGGTAAATATGATTCAGATAATTATGAGTTCAGCTACATTTCTCCCATTGCAGGAAAAAGGGAATCCAGAAGGCTGATAGGCGATTATATTTTAACAGAAGGTGATATCACGGATCAGAAGGATTTTCCCGATGCCATCGGCCATGGCGGATGGTCCATAGATCTCCATGCACTGGACGGATTTTACTCTAAGGAAATCATAAACAGACATATTTACCTGAAGGGTATCTACCAGATACCGTATCGCTGCTGTTATTCCAAAGATGTGAAAAATCTCTTCATTGAAGGGCGCTGTATGTCGGTTTCTCATGTGGCGCTGGGAACTGTCCGCACAATGGCAACACTCTCTACAGCAGGCCAGGCAAATGCTGTTTCGGCCTATCTGTGCAAAAAATATGGTGTGCTGCCCGGACAGGTAGGAGAAGAACATCTGGAAGAGCTGCAGAACCTCCTTTTGGAAGCAGACCAGTATATTGTAGGGAAGAAATATGCTGATCCGGATAATTTGGCGCAAACAGCGGAAGTTTCGGCATCGTCTGTAAAACCGTTGTCAAATCTTTCTCAGGAGTTGGTGCAGCGGATGGAGCATCATATTGCGCTTTCACTGCCGTTTGACGGAAGAGTAAACAGCATATGCTTATATGGGAAAGCGGAGCAGGATACGATTTTAAGTTATCGTATTTACAGTGCGGATAAGCCTGAGAACTATAATCCGGCAGCAGAGTTATATCAGGGCATGGTTAAGGTGTCAGAATCTAAAATGACAGAAGAAATCGTTTTACCGATTGATCAGGAATTTGTTCCGGGACATTATTTTATTGAGCTGGAGCAAAATACGGCACTGGAACTGGCGATGTCAAAATACAGCTACACCGGAGCAGTGACTTCCGTTAAGAAGCCAAATAGTGATTGTGCGCATGTAGATTTTGCCAGCGGGCTGGTGAAAGAGCATGTGTGGAAAGTGCTGGAACCCTGCCTGTGCTTTCGTGTAAGCTGTGAGAAGTCAGTGTTTGGTGCTGAGAATGTGACCAATGGTTATACCCGACCATATCAGCTGAGCAACATCTGGCATTCTGACGGAAAGGAGAATCAATGGTTAAAGCTTAGCTGGGATGAGCCGCAGAGAATATCGAAATTAACGCTTTTCTTCGATTCTAATTTAAATCGATTTTGCAGGAGTGCTGATAAGGATAATGTGGATCTGTTTTATCGGATGGTAAAAGATTATGCAGTATATTATAAAGATGCGGACGGGAAGAAACGATTATTGTACGAGATAAACGGGAATTTCCAGAGAGTGAATGAGCTTCATTTTGCACCGGTAGATACAGATACTATTTTTGTGGAATTCAGGGAAACCCATGGACAGGGATTTTTTAGTGTGTATGAAATAAGATGTTAACTAAAATCATTGATAATGCAAAATGAATAAGCAAGACAAAGAGATCCTCAGTAATTAAACTGAGGATTTTTCTATGATTGGAGACACATATATAAGAAAAAAGTATTGCATTTTAAGAAAAGAGTATACCATAAAACCTGTCAGAAGGGGATGTTAAGAAAAGCGCATCGCTTAAAAAGTTAACGTGATTGATAATCGGAAATTGGATTTGTATAATGACCTCATCAAATTTGTCAGAGAGGAGCATGGACATGTCCAAAACGAAAAAATTTTTAAAAAATATGTATCGTTGTAGAATGTTGTATCTGATGGTTTTGCCATCCATTATCACCCTGTTTATATTTCACTACATACCCATATATGGAGTACAGATTGCATTTAAAGATTATCGTACCAGCTTAGGGATTATGGGAAGTGAATGGGTAGGTCTCAAACACTTTAAATACTTTATATTTCAGTACCCTTATTTTACCAAAGTGCTTACCAATACCCTGAAAGTCAGCCTGCTCGGTTTGTCTACTTTTCCCGTTCCGGTTATTTTTGCTATCATGCTCAATGAGATGAAGAATCAGAAACTGAAAAAAGTATGTCAGATGATAACCTATGCACCACATTTTGTATCTACCGTGGTAGTTTGTTCCATGGTTATCCTGTTTGCCAACAGAGAGGGCTTATTCAATATCATTGCCGGCTTTTTCGGAGCAGAGGCAAGAGATTTTATGGCAATGCCTTCGGCATTTGCACCTATTTATGTCCTTAGTGGTCTTTGGAGTGGTTTGGGCTGGGGAACCATCATCTATATGGCTACGCTGGCAGGGGTGTCTCCCGAGTTGATAGAAGCTGCCAGAATCGATGGAGCCGGTCGCGTAAAGGTTATCTGGCATGTGCAGCTGCCTCATCTGCTGCCTACCATCGTCACAATGTTTATTTTGAAGATGGGATCTCTGTTGTCTGTTGGATTTGAGAAAACATTCCTTTTACAGAATGATCTGAACATGGATGCTTCCAGCGTGATTTCTACTTATGTATATGAGGTGGGTATGATAACTCACCAGTATAGTTATTCTGCTGCCATAGGCTTATTTAACAACATTATTAATATTATTCTGATAGTGACGGTCAACAAGATATCTAATAAAGTAGCCAATATAGGCTTGTGGTAGGGAGGTGTTAACATGGCGAAGAATAAAATAACAAGAGTAAAAAGAAAAAAGACAGAGCTGTTTGATGTGGTGAATAACATACTGGTAGTGCTGATTACGTTAATTGTGATTTATCCGTTATATTTCTGCGTAATCGCTTCATTTTCAAGACCCAGCCAGGTTGCACTGGGCAAAACGCTGCTGTGGGTAAAGGATTTTACATTGGATGCGTACAAATATGTGTTTCAGGAGAAGCAGTTATGGATCGGTTACCGCAACAGCATTATTTACCTGGTGCTTGGTACCCTTTATAATCTGGTGCTGACGATTCCTGCGGCATATGTAATGACCAAAAAATACCTGCCCCTTAGAGGGCCATTATCATGGTATTATTTCATTACCATGTATATTGGCGGAGGAATGATCCCTACTTATTTATTGATAAAGAATCTGGGATTGATTGACAATCCCCTGGTTCTGATTATTGGTTCCGGTGTAAGCTGCTATAATCTGATCGTGACCAGACAATATTTTTCTTCCAGCATTCCGCAGGATATCTTTGATGCTGCATATATTGACGGTGCCTCGGAGCTGTCCTGCTTTACCAGAATAGCAATGCCGCTGGCTAAGCCTATCATAGCAGTTATGACATTATATTATGGAGTGGGACATTGGAACAGTTATTATGGTGCACTTCTGTATATCAGAAAGTCAGTTTATTATCCTCTGCAGCTTGTGCTCCGGAATATTCTCATATCCAATGAGCTCTCTTTGGCGGGCATAGAAAATGCAGATGCGGAAACAGTAGCTTATATGCTTTATGTGGCAGAGATGGCACAAGGTATGAAATATGCTATTGTATTTATTGCCAGTGCTCCGCTGTTGGTAGCATATCCTTTTGTACAGAAGCATTTTACCAAGGGAATTATGATTGGTTCTGTGAAAGGTTGATTACGCGTTGCGTCAAAAAATCAGGTATGATATCTTGGCAGTAAAGCTGCCCTAAGATAAATGAAAAGGCACATAAAATGTGCAGAAGGAGGTTTCTATGAAACTATGGAAAAGGTTTGCAGCCACAATGCTTACTGTCGCTATGGCAGCCACAACTGTTGGATGCGGACAGACAACATCAAATCCCGGAACTTCTGATTCCGGAAGCAAAAATGCAGAAAGTGCAGGGACTCAGGCAACAGGAACTCAGGCAGTGGAATCTGAGGAGAAACTGTCCTGGCTCAACACCTCTGGAACACTTCCTATCGTAGAGGAAGGAACCGAAAAGACGCTGACTATGGCAATTATGATGAGTGAGGATTCCGGGGAGCCGGAGGAACAGTGGTTTTACCAGTTTATTGAGGAAAAGATGAACATCAATCTGGAAGTTACCAAATTTTCCGGTAAGAATAGGTCAGAATTTATATCTATGGCTTTTGCAGACGATGACCTGCCGGATATAATTATCGGTGCCTCATTTTCCACTTCAGAATTGATGAAATATGGTGCATATGAGGGACAGCTGATGGATCTGGCGCCCTATATTACAGAAGAACTGACACCTAACCTGTGTGCTATTTATGAGGAGCATCCGGAATACGAGAGTGTGGTAACTGATAAAGATGGGCATGTCTGGTCTCTGGGATATATCAATAACATTGCTGACAGAGGGCAGATTCCTCGTGCATTTATTAATTATGACTGGATTGAAGAGGCAGGGCTGGACGTACCTGAGACCACAGATGAACTTTTGACGGTATTGCGTGCTTTCAAGGAAAGAGGCGATGATATTGTTCCCATTGCCGGTACAGCCAATTCAAATTCACCTCTCGTGTACATTTTAAATGCTTTTGGTTATAATACCACGAATACCAGAGGTGAGGGCATCTGCTTAAGAGACGGCAAGGTAGTATTGCCGATAGCTGACAGGGAAGCGTATGGAGCATATTTGGAATATATGAATACGCTTTATACAGAAGGTCTGATTCATCCGGATTTTTTCACCATGGACGGAACGACCATGAATGCAATTATTTCCGAAGGCAAGGCCGGTTTTATCGCGCAGGCGCCCTTTGTATATATGGCTGACGTTTCCTCATGGTGGGGAGCAAAAGCACTGACAAGTGATTACAATGATGAGGCATTCTGGCCTGCAAGCATGGGCTCTGTCAGCGCCGGCGGTTTTGTAGTAAGTGCAAACTGTGAGGAACCGGAACTGGCTCTGGCATTTGCAGACTGGTTCTTTGTTGAAGAGAACTATGAAATTTCCGGTAGCGGTCCTTCTGAGAATCAGACAGATTATCTGGGTAATGTAGCCGGCTTCCATATAGACGAGGAGACAAAGGTATCAACCTATATAGACATGGTAGAGAATCCTGAAAAATATTCCAGTGCAAGTGATTATGTGATAAAGGAGATTATGCTTTGGGGATATAAAACAATAGGGCTTGGTTCACCCAGTTCGGCATTGGTAAAACAGAGGATGGCCGGCTTTGAGAATCCTGATGACGGATATGCAGATGTAACCTCACCGGAGAGTGATTCCGATCTGCGAAAGATCATTACAGACGGCGAGCCTCATTTCAGATTAGCTTTACAGGATACCTTGTGCCCTGTTGTTGAGACAGGTTATCCGAATTCCGTTTATCTGGATGCAGAAACCTCTGTTGAAATGGGCAATTTGGCAACTGTGCTCAAGGAGTATGCTAGAACAGAATCTGCTAAGTTTATTACCGGTGCAAGACCTCTTAGTGAGCTTAATGATTACTTTGACCAGATGGAAGCACTGGGAGCATTGGATTATGTGAAGGTATATCAGGATTATTATGATGCAATGCAGTAAAGATTATGGTACAATTCTGAATATATCCGATGATTGATATTACAAGGGAGGCGTCGGCTTCCCTTGTGGTGTTGTATGGAATGCCATAGGAGCTGTTGTCGGGAGAAGGAAGAACCTTTGTAGAGGATTGGCGGTTGAAAATGAAGGATAATTTTAAGATGAGAAAAGGAAATCCCTATCTGCTTTATTATTTTAGTTTTGCCATTGTATGCTGTGTGACGCTCAGTGTTATTTTTCTTTTTATCAATTACCAGAATGTCAAACGAACGGAGGATAATTATAATCAGGAGAAGCTCAAACTGGTCTGTGAAATGCTGGATGCGCACCTGGAATCTCAAAGGGGAATCACTTATCTGATCAGCAAATGGAAGGAGTATCAGCCTTATTATTTCAGGCAGAATAAGTACTATGAGCTAGAGCTGTTGGAGGATTTTGAAGCAAGGGATGCGTCATTGGCATTGGAAGGAATGGCTTTCCTACATTACGAAGGAGATGAAGTTATTTTCCGCAATGACGGAAGATCACAGAGTTTAAAACAGTATTTTAACTTCAATGAATATAATGAAGCTGAGTGTGAGGTAATCGCGACTGCGCTGCAGGAGGTATGGAAGGGAATCAGAGTGTATTCCATAGCGGACAGCCTTTATTTCATGTCCTCCATTAAAGTGACAGAAAGCATCGGGAATTCCAATGCAGTATATTGCTTTGTAGTCCAACAGGATGATTTGGAAGAGCGGATTCAGGTGGTCAGCGGAGGGCTGAAAGGTAATTATGCCATTTATGTGGATGATCAGGTTGTGTACAGCAATAGTGAGAATCCCTGTAGTGTTACCCGGGCCGGAGTCATAAGTGCAGCGACCCAAAACGATCAGATGCAGATATGCTGGCTGCCGGAGGGAATTATGTTCCCGGGGCATATGCTGCCTTTACAGATATTGCTTTTGTTATCGGTATTACTTATGATTTTTGTCTTTGCCAGTTAT
Organism: Lachnospiraceae bacterium; assembly: GCA_017465845.1. Classification (GTDB taxonomy): domain Bacteria; phylum Bacillota; class Clostridia; order Lachnospirales; family Lachnospiraceae; genus Acetatifactor. The sequence goes on from JAFTVH010000105.1 coordinate 29,936, forward strand.
TTTGCGTGGAAATCTTTTCTCCCAATCAAAGGGATGGCGGAAAAATACCGGGAGAGTGTATCCGGTATGGATGAGCAGGAATACAAAAATATACTGGAAGAATTGAATTATATGATGGATGCCGTATTGAAAAGCAATATGGAAATCAATGAACAGCTGGCGCAAAAGCAGATATTACTGAAAAAGCAGATTTTAAGAATGATCCTGAATGGCAATTATTCTTTTGATACCACATCAAACGCGAATCACACAAGGATTCTGTTTCCCGGGTCCTATTTCTTTGTGATGAGTATTTTGCTGGGAGAGGAGACTGTGGAGCAGGATTTCCTATACACACTGGCAGAGCAGCTGGAACTTTTGAATGATTTCTTACAGGAGAAGCATGTAGCAGTATTGTGTGAAGCTCCTCAGAAAGCGGTTTATGTTCTGTGCAGCATGGATGAGGAAGAACAATATGAGGAATTAAAAGAGAACGTACAGGAGGTAGTAGACAGCTTTGAAAGGAATCTGAGGGTAGGCTGTGGTAAGGTATACAGTGATTTGTCCAAGGGGTCGGCATCCTATCTGGAGAGTCTGGATAATGTTCATAAATATGCAGCGGCACAGAAATCACCGCAGACAGAAAACACAGAACTCATTTATAGCAAGAGCGATATATACCGGATATGCAGCGAGATGGCTTTGGGTAATGAGGAAGGTGTCATTCGCGCGATTAACAGCTATGTGGAACGGCTGCGCAGCAGTAATGTGTCACTGCTTATGCAGCAATATATATTTTCTAATTTTATCAGTGAGGTATCAAAGACTGCCTTTGACAATCAGATTGAACTGGAGCAATCCAGTGTCAGTCTTTTGGTGTCGGCCAGGAATTTGAACAGTTTCCTGGAGGCTGCCGGCGTATTGGTGCATGATTTCTGCACAAAGCTTAAGGATAAGCAGGAGCAGATCGCACATGATGAAGCATATCAGGTGTGTGCTTACATGCGTCAGCACTTTGCGGATTATGACTTATCCATGGAGAAGGTGGCGGCTGATCTGGGAACTACTACAGCATTTGTGAGAAAGGCTGTAAAGGAGAAAACAGGCAATAGCTATAAGGATTTTTTAATTTATCTGCGCATTGAATATGCTAAGGAGCTGTTGGAGAAAGGAAAGCTGACGGTGGCGGAGGTGTGTGAAAGAGTGGGTTATGGAAACATTTCTTATTTCATTAAGGTGTTCCGGGAAACAACAGGTATGACACCGGCAGTCTGGCGGGAACAACAGCCGTGGGCACAAGAGTAGAGTGGCTGGAAGGAGAAAATATTATGGAGCAAAGAATTCTGGAATGTTGTACGGGAAAAGCATCTCCGGAGTATATTTTGCCTTTTTTCTGGCAGCATGGAGAAGACCTTTCTATTCTGAAGGAGGAGATTGACGCCATACAAAAATGTGGCATAAATGAGTTTTGTGTGGAAAGTCGAACCCATGAAGAATTTTGCCGTGAAAAATGGTGGGAAGATTTTGGATTCATACTGAAAGAGGCAAGGAAAAGGAAAATGCGGGTGTGGCTGTTGGATGATAAGCGTTTTCCTACCGGTTATGCCAACAATTACATAGAGGACCATCCCAAACTGCGCGCGGTGAGAATTCGCATGGTTTTCCGTGATTTTGCGGGGCCTCAGGCAGACGCGGCATTGATTCCGGTCTCTATTGGAAAAGATGAGAGCTTTGTTTCTATTGTGGCGTATCGCCGGACGAAGAAGGGAGATGTTCTCACCGGAGAAGGGATAGAGCTAAAGTCCAAGATACAGGATGGTTTGATCTGGTGGGATATTCCGGAAGGCATATGGCGAGTATGTTATTTCATTCGTACCCATAAGACCTGCGTGGGGGCAAAGCAGAATTATATTGACATGATGTCAGAAGAGTCATGCAAGGCTATGCTGCATGCAGTGTATGAACCTCACTATGAGCATTTTAAAGAGTACTTCGGGAATACCTTTGCAGGCTTTTTCTCCGATGAGCCGGGTTTCGCCAATGATGGCGGGCATTATAATGCCACTCTTGGGAGAGAAGATGTGCCCATTCCTTGGAATGATAAGCTGCCGGAAGTTTTGAAAGAGAAAACAGGACTCAGTGAAGAAGAGGTATTGAAGCGATTGCCGGCACTTTTTCATGAAATAGAGGGTGTGACACCGCTGATACGTGAAACTTACATGGAAGCAGCAACAAAGAGTTACAGCAAAAATTTCTCCTGGCTTCTGGGAGATTGGTGTCGTGCTCACGATGTGATGTACATCGGTCATGTAATTGAAGATCAAAATTCACATCAGCGTTTGGGTTACAGCGCAGGACATTTCTTTCGTTCTCTGGACGGGCAGGATATGGCCGGATGTGATATTGTGCTTCATCAGATTATTCCGGGACAGGCAGAATTAGAGCACACTGCATCACTGAGCGGACATCGGGCAGATCCGGCCTTTTTTAACTATACATTGGCAAAGCTGGCATCTTCTCATGCACATATTCAGCCTCTAAAGAAGGGAAGGGCTATGTGTGAGGTTTATGGTGCATTCGGCTGGGCTGAGGGAATTCCGGAAATGAAGTTCTTGACTGATCTGATGCTGGTAAGCGGTATCAACTACTTTGTACCCCACGCATTCACGCCGAAATATCCGGATCATGACTGTCCGCCTCATTTTTATGCCCGTGGAATGAATCCGCAATATCCCCTTTTTGGAGAACTGATGGGGTATATGAAGAGAGTTGCACATGCGCTGACCGGAGGTGTTCATCAGGCTGATGTGGCAGTGTATTATAATGCTGAAGCAGAATGGGCAGGCGGAAAACGAATGCTCCAGCAGGAGATATGCAAAGTGTTGACCCGTAGCCAGATTGACTTTGATCTGATTCCACAGGATACCCTCTGCCAGACAGCTTGTGTGAAAAAGGGGCGGCTGGAAGTGAATGAGGAAACATACGGTGCATTGATTGTGCCTTACAGTCAGTACTTACCAAAGAAAGTAATAGAATGTTTTGAAATATTGGCAGCAGAAGGATTGCCGGTGTGGTATGTGGATGGGTATCCGGAGGCAGCAGTGGAAGATGTGGCACATTGTAATGTGGTAGGACTTACGGAACTGACTAAGGAGATTGCAAAACAGGGATTACAGCATGTGAAAGTATCAACAGAATGTCCAAGCCTCCGCTTCTTTCATACCAAACGTGGTGCCAGTGATGTGATCATGTTGTGGAATGAGGATATTTTTGAAGAGATTGATACGCAGGTTACTTTTGGTGTGGAGAGCAGTAAAGTATTCTATGATGCATGGAATAATCGTGTGTATCAGCCTGAGCAACAAGGCAGCAGTGTCCGCGTACTTCTGAAACCGGCGCAGGCAATATTGGTATGCAGCGGTGACCGGGATGAAGCATTATCACCGTATGATTACGGAGATGGACAGATGAAGGAATTGTCCCTTACATGGAAGGTAGGAATCTGCCCTGCAGGTGAGCAGGAATTTAGTAATTATCCATTGACAGAGCTTCACAACCTTTCCGGAGAACTGCCCCATTTCGGTGGAGTGATCCGCTATGAAGCTGTCTGGGACACCTGTGAACCGGAAAAATACCGGACGATATCACTTACAACGGTAGGAGAGACAGCACAGCTTTGGGTGAATGGAGAATATTGTGGCTCTGTAGTGGCAAGACCTTATCGCTTTGATGTAGAGGGGAAACTGAAAAACGGAGAGAATCATTTGCGCATTGATGTAATGAGTAACCTGGGGTATCGGGAACGGGATGAATTGTCTTCTTACTTGCCGTTGCCGCCTACCGGGCTTGTGGGAAACATATTGATTGGTTAGAGGTTATTGGATATGACATATGAAATGGAGGAAAATAAAAGTGAATAAGTATCATTCTATAAAACCCGGCACTCCATGGTTAGATACAGAAGGAAAAAGAATTCAGGCACACGGAGGTTCTGTATTATTTTGGAACGGTAAATTTTATTGGTATGGAGAAAATAAAGAAGGTGTTACTGACGAAAAAGAAATATGGCATAATGGCGTGAGACTATATTCCAGTGATGATTTATACAATTGGGATGATGAAGGTGTAATATGTGTCGCATCCCCTGATGATATCACCAATCCGCTGCATCCGAAGAGCAAAATGGATAGACCTCATATTCTTTATAATGATAAAACAAAGAAATTTGTTCTGTGGATGAAAATAATGGGCGCGAATGATAATCAGTATATGGTTGTAGCTATAGCTGAAAATATAAAGGGACCATTTGAAATAGTCAATAAGACACTTCATCCGGGAGGAATGAAGTCAGGTGATTTTGATCTGGTGAAAAGAGAAGATGGAAGTGCCGTGATTATTTTTGAAAGAGTACATAGTGATATGATATGTATGGAGCTGACCGAGGATTATCTGGATACAACAGCTGAATATTCTGTTCATTTTCCGAGAAAGTGTCCGCCATATGTAAGGGAAGCACCGGCAGTATTTAAGCGTGGAGATAAATATTATATATATACATCCGGTACGACTGCAAAATTTCCGAATCCTACAGAAGTGGCGTGCTTTACAGAGTTTCATGGCGAATGGAAAGAAATGGGGAATCCTTGTATCAATGATATCAGGAAGACTACTTTTGACAGTCAAATCTCATGTGTATTTAAATATCCGTATGCGGAAGATTTATATATTGCAATGGCAGATAGGTGGCTTGTGGATTTGAAACCTGACAGACCGGATTTCTGCGATCTTTTTGCCAAAATGTTTGATCCGGATAAAAAGGATGAGTCGGTAAAGCTGAATGTTTATGATTATACTGCCAAAAACACTTCTCTTGCAGATTATGTCTGGCTTCCGATAAAGTTTGTTGATGGTCTGCCGTGTATCGAGTGGGTAGATGAATGGCGGGTAGAGGATTATAAGGTTTTAACTCATATCTGAACTGATACTTTGCAATGCCAAATGATAGCTTGATAAATAGCAGGCGCTGTGCTAAACTTGAAACATATAAGTGGTGACAGTATATTATTTGATTGAGGCTTGCAAGGATTCGGGAAGGAGTGCGCAAAGGAATGGGAGTTTATTTAAACAGCAGAAAACCGCATGATAATTACCAGAAGACAGTAGATTCGACTTACTTTGTTGACAAATCTCTGCTGCTTGATGAACTGATTCCCATTGTGGAATTGCCCAGTGGGATTATATCTTTCACAGAGACTTTGTGACAGACAAGGATAAGATGGACTATGTTGATTTCCTGAGCAATCTGTTGAAGGATCAGCCATACGTAGAGTTGGCTTATATGACAGGTATTCTTCCCATAGCGAAATACAGCAGTGGTTCTGAATTGAATATGTTTTGTGAATATACCATGGTCAATGAAGAAAAATATAGTGAATTTTTCGGATTTACGGAATCGGAAACGGACAGTATTTTTGCAAAATATCAGGAACTGAATGAAGAGCAAAACGTGACACGTGATGGACTTCGCATATGGTATGATGGTTATCATACATGTTCCGGAGAACGTGTCTATAATCCACGTTCTGTAGTACTGTCACTGACCAATAATAATCTGGGAAACTACTGGACCAGTGCCGGCCCCTATGATGAGATTTTCTTTTATGTTCAAAGAAATATTGCAGCAGTTCGAGATGAACTTGCATTAATGGTATCCGGAATTCCTGTACCGGCCAAGGTGAGGGAATATGCCGCGACATCAATGAACTTGACGACAAAAGATGAGATATTCTCTGCGATGGTGGTTTACGGCTTCTTAAGTTATGAGAACGGGTTTGTATCCATACCTAATAAGGAACTGATGAATAAATTTAATGATATGCTTCTGAAAGAACCTTAAATTTCTTCGGATCTCTGGCGGCACTGGGGAAGCGTGTATATTGGGAATGTATCTGCAGGCTGTTTGCTGTAACAAGCAAACAGCTTTCTTTTGGTGTGGAAAGAGATGTTGTGGTGGATGAACTGCAGTTTTATTTTGAGTCCACCATGGCGGTTGGTATTCCACGGGAGGAATTGGGATTGCAAACTGTTCAATCTGATGCTGGAAAAGGGGAAGAAGCTTGAGTAGGAGTGTATAAAATTTGCAGAATCCTATAAAAACTGCAATAAA
>JAFTVH010000106.1 GCA_017465845.1 Lachnospiraceae bacterium
ATTCTCAAGCAGAGACTGCATGATAGGGCTTGCGATAGCCTTTGCAGCGCCGAAGCCTGCAACAGCAAGACCGGTAGCCAGACCTTTTCTGTCCTGGAACCAGAGCATCAGAGTCTTAACCGGAGAAAGATAACCGGTACCAAGACCGATACCCATGATAAAACCATAGCATACATAAATACCAATCAGTGAAAGCATACTTCCCTGATGCCGGCCGCCATAATAAATGAAGAAACCAGCGCCTGCCATACCTAATGCAAAGGTGATAGCTGCAATCAGAGAAGACTTGTGAATGTCTTTCTCTACAACGTTCCCAAGGAATGCTGCAGACATGCCCAGGAAGAAGATCGCGAAGCTGAATGCCCATTCGGTGGCACTCTTGGAGTGGCCGATATAGTCAGCGATTTCCTGGCTGAAAATGGACCAGCAGTAAACAGTACCGATACTACAGTGCAGCAGAAGTGCCGGAATAGCGGCACGAATCCACTTGTTTTGACAATTTTTCATGATAATCCCTCATACTTTCTTAAGTATATTTTTAAATCCCATAATATTGTACTCCTTATTCTGACATATTTCAAGGTTATTTCAGGAGAGAAGACAAAAAGGCTGCCTGATTTCTCAAGCTAGTTTTATTTATTGTCTTTTATTTCGTAAGGTTCTGCGCTATAATAAAAGTTGGTAATGCTTGGAGAAAGATGTCTCTTTCAGGGACGCTGGACAGCTTTGGAGGACAAAAAGTATGAGATGGAGGAAATCCATAATCCTGCCCGTATTGGCAGCAGACTTACTGCTGATGACCGGATGTACGAAAGAGGAGGAAACATATCAGGAACAGATTGTGATAGATGTGTATGATCAGACGTCTGATTATCAGGGCTTACAGACAGGCTGGTATGCGAAGATTCTGGAAGACAGATTTAACATACAGCTGAATTTCCTGGATACGGAGGCGGAGGGCAGCCTGGAGCAGGCTGATTTATTTGTATGCAATTCTTTACAAACATCACCGGATAGTCTGATGGAAGGGGACAGGTTGCTTAATATAGCACCCTATTTTGAGGAAGAACTGACGCTGGGAGAGGAGATTCTTGACTATGTGGATAGCTTTCAAGTGTGGAACGAGTCTTGGGGCGAGGAGGAAATTTACGTGATTCCTTCTCAGGTCAGCCGATTGTCAGAGGATACCCCTTCTGAGGAAAATACACCGCGATATGGAATTTATCTGGATTGGGAGGCATATGAGCAGGCCGGCATGCCGGAGATTGAAGATCTGGACGAGCTTCTTACAGTGATGGAAGAACTGAAGCAGCCCGGGCAGCAGGGCATCATCCTTTGCAATGATAAAGAGATGGATGTGTTGGACCATGTTTCTTATCTGATGGGTGTGCAAGGTGTGGAAAGAGATGGCTTCCTTGTATATGGGGAAGATAAGGTGACAGAACTTCTGGAGGATGAGTCCGGTTTCATGGAATCTCTTTTGTGGTTCCGGGAGGCTTATAGGCGTGGGCTTCTGGCACCATATTCCGGAAGAGTAAGCTACGAACAGCTGGTAAAGTATTATGAGCATGGGAAAGCGGTGGTGTCCATCTGGCCGCAGATGGAGGCTGACGGCTATGAGCTGGCACCGGCGGAAAAGATGAAAGTGGTTTCTCACGGATGTAATGGACTGGGCAATATGGAGACCTATCTGGCTGTCAGCAGCAGTGCTGAGGAACCTTTGAGAATCGTGGATTTTGTCGGCTGGCTGTATTCTACGGAGGGCATTATGTTCAGCGGAACGGATACGAATCTAAAGTCTGCCGGACCACAGGGGCTTACCTGGGAGGTGAAGGATGGCAATCCGGAGCTGACGGAATATGGATGGCAGGTGTTTGGCGGGAAGTCTGCGGATGCGACAGGGAACGAGAGTACAGTGGACGGACAGTCAGTTGATGGGCAGTCAATTGATGGGCAGGCAGTTGGCGGACAGGCAGTGGCGGTACCTGAGGATTGGGGCGGCGGAAGCTGGCAGGAAGGTACCTGCAAGCTGGGATTTCAGCCGGTTGTCAACGTGGAAGTCAGCCCTTCAGGATTTCCATATAATCGTACTTTGTGGGAAACGGTAGGAGAGCGTACCAATTCTGCCGACGACTCCTGGAAAGAATATATGGATGCCGAAGACCAGATGGAATACCTGATGGACAACGACAATCTGGAAGTTATCCCCGGTTATATAGACATTTATCAGGAAGAACCCGAGGAAATTGTGGATAAACGCACTGCATGCAGGAGGGTGATTGTGGATTACTCCTGGAAAATCATTCAGGAAGAGGATGATCTGGGATGCCAGGTTCTGCTTGAAAAGCTGCGGCGGGAAGTGGAGTCGCTTGGATATCAGGATGTGGTGGAGTATGACAGGCAGATCAACGATATGCAGCAGGAGAAACTCAGCAGTTTTCTCTGGTAAAAGGGACTGATAGTTGCTATCAGCCCCTCATTATCACCTTACTTCTTCGGATGCTCCCCATTCTTAAATTTTGCCGGCGTCACCCCTGTCATCTCTTTGAACAGTTGGACAAAATAAGGTATGCTGCCATACCCCACCTGTTGGCAGGTCTCAGCCACCGTCAGATCCCCTTTCAAAAGCAGAGTCTTGGCATATTCAATCCTTAAGTAGATAATGTAGTCTTTATACATCTTTCCGGTATGCTTGAAAATAGCCTGACGCACCGCTGCAGCACTGGTATTCAGGCTGGCAGCCACTTTTTCGATAGAGATATCATATTCCGCAAAGTGATTATTCACATATTCGCAGATCTGATAGGACTTGTCATTTTCAGCCTGATTCTGCATGGCTTTTATCTTCTCGCAGAAATCATGGATCAGGCTGCGGGAGGCGTCTTTAAATGCATCCACATTTTTAGCGGAAATGATCAGGCTGATGCTCTGCTTGGATAAGTTCACATGGTATTCCTTGGATACTCTGGTCACTTCGCTTAAAAATTCCGCAAAGATATACTGCTGCATCAGCAGTGAAATCGGACCGTTTTCCAACTGGGCAGTGTAGCGGTTCAGGCTCTCTTCGGCGCCTGTCTCGTCACCGTTTATCAGTGCAGCGGAGATACGGTACAATTCGCCGGAATCGTAGACATATTCTTGTTGTGCCCTGGAATTGTCAGGCTCTTCTTGTTTGTGAAGCTGGTCATGGATATTGTCCATACTTTCCAGCCAGGAAGCCGACAGACTGGTTAACTTCTGACAGATATTTCCCACACCTACGACAGGCTCGTAGCCAAAGCTTGCGGCCACCTCACAGACGCATTCCGTCAGCTCTTCTTTTCGTTCCTTTTCTGTAATACTGCAGATTACATTCATATGCTTCTGCTCAAAATTGCAGATTGTATATACATACTCCAGCTCATCGTTTGCAGAAATCTTTTCCAGTTCATCCTGCAGTCTGGACAGAAATTTCTCCGTGACGTCTTCTTGGTGGGAAAAAGTAACACTGATGACATAAAAATACGGTCCCGGCAATCGAATCTGCAGCTTTTCCAGATATGCCTGCACATCCAGGGAATAATTACCGTTGATCAACATCCTCAGAATCTGTCTGCGCAGCATTTCCTGCTTCTGTTCGATCTGCATATTGGCCATCATGTTGCTCTTTAGCATGCTGTCCATCATATAATTGATTTCTTCCAATGCATTTTCACACCGGATATCCTCGGACAGAGTAACATTCTTACGGTATTTATCGGACATGGCCTGAATGGGTCGGTAAGACTTGCGGGCAAACATATTGGCTATGACAAGTACCAGCAGGATATCTGTCAGCACCAACAGAAGCTGCAGAGGAATCAGCCCGCTCATCAGATAATCATCACCGTCCGGCAGGTAACAGATCGTATAAGAACCATCGTCCGTTGTTGCCGTTAACACACCTTTTTGCTCCGTACTGCATCCGGTTTTCTGGTTGCTATATAATAAGGTATCCGAAAGGTAAAGTGAAAGATTTCCTTTCATACCACCGCTGACAAGCTGAAAACGCTCTCCCAGTTCATCATGATGTATGACAAATCCCAGAACTGCCCATATCTTTTGGGTACTGTCACTTACCTTGAAAGACTGCAGCAGATAAATATTCCCTGCCGCGGTCAGTGTCGGCATTTCATTTGACGGTACCGATAATAAGGACTGAAATTCATCGCGTTCTTCCTGAGATAGATTTTTCCTGGTCAGATATACCTTAAGGTCTATGGTATTGCCGTCTGAGTGGAATATTTTATCGCTCCCTTCATAATAAAGAAAACATTCCTCTGTCAGTGCACAATAATGCCCATACTGTTCAAAATCATTTACAAGAAGCGTTTCATTGTATTTATTTTGCTTCAGATAAAATGGCTGATATTTATTGTTGTAGGATATTTCCAGAGCAGTTTTTTCAATGAGTTCAATCTGATTCTCCAGGTCATCAATGAGCAGTTCTACTTTCTTCTGATAATAATTGGTCTGTGTTTCCCTGAAGCTTATGTAATTGATGTAAAAGAAAATCACGCTCAGAGCAATACAGCACACGATTGCCAGGCTTAAATAGGATATCAGATAGGGGTTCTTCCTTTTAAGGTTCATTCTTAAAAATCATCTCCTTAACCTTTTTTGTATAAAAGACTAACTTACCATTCATTTTAGTCGAACTAACAGAATGTTGCAAGAAGTTTTGTCACATTTTACTGGAAGATAATGCGTTTTTTACAAAAACGATATCACTTTTGACAAAAAAGACATTTTAAAATTGCTGTATTTGGAATAGCTTCTCAAAAAAGGAATGCCCGAAAACGTTATCATAATTGAAAATATGACACACTCTTGCTACACTTATTTACAAACAAAATACATCGAAAGAAGGAAAATGCAATATGAGTAATCAATCAATCAGTATCAATAAGAATCAAGTTACTCGTTTCTTAAAGCGGTTATATCGCTGCAGAATGCTTTACCTGATGATTCTGCCATCTATCATTACCGTTTTTATTTTTCATTATATTCCATTATATGGAGTACAGATTGCATTTAAGGACTTCCGTTCCAGCCTGGGGATCTGGGGCAGTGAGTGGGTCGGCCTGAAGCATTTTAAAACCTTTTTCAACTATCCCTATTTTGGAAGAGTAATATGGAATACCTTATGGATCAGCTTGTGTTCTCTCTTGACATTTCCGCTTCCTGTTATTTTCTCTCTTATGTTAAATGAGATGAGGAATGAGAAACTGAAAAAAGTCTGCCAGATGATTACATATGCGCCTCACTTTGTATCCACAGTAGTCGTATGTTCCATGATTATCCTGTTTACCAACAGGGAAGGTCTGATTAATATTATTCTGGGGTTCTTCGGTGTGGAAGCAATCGACTTCATGGGACTGTCGTCGGCATTTGCTCCAATCTATTCCATTTCCGGTCTGTGGAGCGGTCTTGGATGGAGTACCATTATCTATATGGCAACGCTGTCAGGTGTTTCTCAGGAACTGATAGAGGCTGCCAAGATTGACGGTGCTACCAGAATGCAGGTTATCTGGTATGTTAACTTACCGCATATTAAGGGAACTGTCATTACTATGTTCATCCTGAATATGGGCTCTCTGCTGTCTGTAGGCTTTGAGAAGACTTTCCTTCTGCAGAACTCACTAAACCAGGATGCTTCCAGTGTTATCGCCACTTATGTATATGAAATCGGTCTCTTGAACCAGCAGTTCAGTTATTCCACTGCCATTGGCCTGTTCAACAGTATCGTCAACATTATTATGATCGTAGCAGCCAATACGATTTCCAAGAAGCTGGCACATACAGGATTGTGGTAAAGGAGGCAGAGAAAATGACAAAACAAGCAAAATCGAAATTGCATAAAACGAGCGCATTTGATGTAATAAATACTTCTTTGGTAGTGCTGATTACGCTAATAGTAGCTTACCCGTTGTATTTCTGTATCATTGCATCATTCTCGGATCCTACACAGGTGTCCATGGGACGTACATTGCTGTGGGTGAAGGATTTTACCTTAGAGGCTTACAAATACGTATTTCAGGAAGAAAGATTGTGGGTGGGATACCGCAACACGATTATTTATACGGTTCTCGGTACCCTGTACAATCTGATTCTGACCATACCGGCAGCTTATGTATTGACCAAGAAATACATGCCTTTCCAGAATATTCTTTCCTGGTACTATTTTATTACCATGTATATCGGTGGCGGTATGATTCCTGATTATTTGCTGCGCAAGGAGCTTGGACTACTCAATAATCCTCTGGTCCTGATCATCGGTACCGGTGTCAGCTGTTATAATCTGATTGTAACCAGACAGTATTTTGCTTCCAGTATCCATCCGGATATTTATGAGGCAGCCTATATTGACGGCGCTTCTGAATTTAAATGCTTTACCAGTATCGCTATGCCCCTGGCTAAGCCTATTATTGCAGTAATGACGCTTTATTATGGTGTGGATCACTGGAACAGTTACTACAATGCTTTGATTTATATCAGAAAAGAAAAGTACTATCCGCTTCAGTTGGTACTGCGTAACATTCTGATTTCTAATCAAAATACTTCAGTGGATTTGAATACAGATATCAGTGTAATAGAATATCTGCTGCAGAAACAGCATATGGCACAGGCTATGAAGTATTCCATTATTTTCATTGCCAGTGCACCGTTACTGATCATTTATCCTTTTATCCAGAAATATTTTGCCAAGGGCGTCATGATTGGAAGCGTCAAAGGATAAGTGCATGCTGAAAGGGCGCACGGATTCTCAAGTTCTTAATGCAATAGTGCTTTAAGATAAATAACTATTAACTTGGTGTAGGATACACCGGAATGGAGGTTTTTATGAAAAACTGGAAACGTTTTGCAGCGCTGGGACTGTCAGGTGCCATGCTGCTGTCTCTGGCCGGCTGCGGTAATCAGGGCTCAGAGGAAACATCTAAGTCACAGTCCAAAGCAGAAAACACAGCAGCTTCTTCTGAATCAGCTGCGCAGCCCTCTGACAAGCCGGAAAATGAGCTTTCCTGGCTCAACACTTCAGGAGATCTTCCTATCGTAGAGGAAGGTACCAAGAAAACACTATCTATGTATATCAGAATGAATGCTGATGCTCCCGCCCCGGAGGAAATATGGTTGTATGATTTCATAGAACAGGCTATGAATATTGATATTGAAGTAACCAAATTTACAGATTCAAATGCAAGTGAGGTGCTGTCATTGGCATTTGCCAGTGGTGATCTTCCTGATATGATCATCGGCGGCGGTTTCTCTACTGCGGATTTAGTTAAATATGGTGCAGTAGAAGAACAGATCATTGATCTGGCACCTTATATCAACGAGACCTACATGCCGAAACTGTCGGCTATTTTTGAAGAAAAACCTGAATACAAGACACCTTTTACCGACGCAGATGGTAAAGTGTGGTCACTGGGATTCATTACAGCAGCTGATGATCGTGAGCAGGTAAGCCGTGTATTCCTCAACTATGACTGGTTGGAAGAGTGCAATTTGGAGGTACCTGAAACATTGGATGAGTTCACAGAAGCATTGCGTGCATTTAAAAATTTAGGAGATGACATCGTTCCGCTTGGTGGAAGTTATATCTATAACAATCCTATGAATTATATTCTCAATGCTTTTGGATATGTTACCAATAGCCCCAATGGACTGGAGATTGCGTTGAGAAACGGCAAAGTAGTTCTTCCTGTTGCAGACAGGGAAGCTTATGGTGATTTCCTGACCTATATGAATATGCTTTATACGGAAGGATTGATTCACCCCGATTTCTTTACCATGGACAGCAGTACCACAACTGCTGTTATGTCAGAAGGACGCAACGGTTTCTTTAGTCAGGCTCCATTTGTATTCACGGATGATTTCAATGAATGGTGGGGAGCTTTGCCTCTGACAAGTGACTGGAATGATACCGCGCAGTGGCCTATTATGAACAGTGCAGTAAAGTTTGGACAGGCAGTAGTAACCTCAGCCTGTGAAGAACCTGAATTGGCGGCTGCTTTCATGGATTGGTTCTTTGATACAGCGGAAGGCAGCTATTATGAAGATGAGTCAATGAGCGGTGTAGACTGGACCAGTTATGAATTGTCCACAGTCGGACCTTTAGCCAGCGGAAATCCTGACTATTTGCTTGGTATAAGTGGAGCTAAGGCTTATGCAGATAATGAGTGGACCATATCGCATATTGATCAGGTAGAAAATCCCAACGAATACAATAGCAATGCTGATTATATTCAGAAAAAAATTCAGTTATGGAACTACTTCGTTTTAGGTACCAATCTGACCACTGATTATAGTCAGGTAAAGAGAAATTCCAATCCGTCTACCTTTGATATCTCCACTTACGATAATCCTGCGGATGCACGTGAAGATATCACAAGCGGGCAGGCTCATTTTGAACTGGCTCTGCAGGAAACTGTATGTAAATACTCCACTTCTGAGGTATTCCCGTCTTCTGTATACTTTGACGCAGATACCCAGACAGAGTTGTCCAATTTGCTGGTTGTTATCAACGACTATGCTAAAAATGAAACTGCAAAGTTTATTACCGGCGCAAGATCTCTTGACGAGCTGAATGATTACTTTGATGAGATTGAAAGACTTGGTGCTCTTGACTACGTAAAGGCTTATGCGGATTACTATGAGACTGTTAAGTAAGTGATGGTATCAATAGTAAGGAGGATCCCCATGCAGCAATATGCGGAATTGATTCATGATTATTCGAGAAATAATTACCGCCTGATGACCAGAGAACCAAACGGTATGCTGGCGCATCCGTTTATCGTACCCGGCAGTAAAACTTACAGCAACAGTCTCTGGGATTGGGACAGCTGGCTCACCAACATAGCAGTAAGGCAGATTATGAAGGATAATGACGATTGTGATCCATGGTTTGCCGCCTGTGAAAAAGGATGTATCCTGAATTTTCTGGAGCATACAACCGATGAAGGAAAGATGCCTATTACCATCACTCCGGATTCTACCTTACCTGATTTAAACAGTCGGCAAAAGACCAATATCCACAAACCATGTCTTGCTCAGCACGCTGCATTTATTATTCGGGAAAATAGCGGTGATGCGGAATGGCTCAGGCCGTATGTGCATAAGCTGAAAGCATTTGTTCGTTATTACAGGGAAAATATGTATCATGCAGAGACAGGATTATACTTCTGGCTGGATGATCTGGCGATCGGAGTGGATAATGACCCATGCACTTTTTACCGGCCGGAAGGCAGCTCTGCTTCTATTTATTTGAATTGTATGATGTATCAGGAACTTCTTTCCATGGCTTACATCTGCAGGCTGATGGGAGAGGGCAGTACAGAATATGAGGCAGAGGCTGCCGGGTTGAAAGATGCTGTCAATGAGCATCTTTGGGATGAACGAAACGGGTTCTATTACAGTGCAGATTTAAACCTGTTACCGATTAATCCTGATCAGTGGCTTCACCGAGGCAAGCCAAGGCACTGGAGCTGCCTGATTCAGAGAATTGACTGCTGGTCCGGTTTTATGGCAATGTGGGCAGGAATTGCCGATAAGGAACGTGCACAGAGAATGGTTTCCGAGAATCTGCTGAAGCCGGAACTGTTTAATGGCAATTACGGTATCTGTACATTGGCGAAAACAGAAAAAATGTATTGTATCGTCAAATCGGGAAATCCCTCCTGCTGGCTGGGACCGGTCTGGGGAATATCCAATTATATGTGTTACCGCGGACTTATGAATTATGGCTTTACAGAAGCGGCAACGGAATTGGCAATGAAGACCATTCGCCTTTTCGGAGAGGATCTGCAAAAGTGCGGAGAACTGCATGAGTACTATCATCCTGATACCGGTGAGGGTGTCAATAATCCGGGCTTTCAGAACTGGAATCTGCTGGTGAATAATATGATTGCCGAGCTGGAAGGCAGAAGCGTCGTCAAGGAAGTTGAAGTATCTATATAGAGATACAGGCGGCGAACATTACAAGAAAAAGTTCTGATTCAGGCCCCAATCAAAAAAACTTGAAAGGCCCGCGCCGTTCGAAAAATGCGCGGGCCAAGCTGTTAACATTTTATCTTTCTATGCATTCATCCGCTGATAGATTTCCTCATTCGTATCCTCAGGATACTGAGTTACCAAAGCAAGAATGGGCGCTATCACTTCCGGAGCCTCTTCTGCCTCATCGGCAATTACTTCCAGAGGCTTTCCTTTTAAGTACTTTTTTCGCACCTGAGAAATCAAAATTAAGGTCTTACCTTCACTTCTACCTTCTGCTTTGCTGTCTTCCAACATACCTCTTAAAGCTTCACACATATTAACACCTTCACCTTCCTCTTTTGGCTTTACTAGCGACTTCTTCATTCCAACTATCACTCCCATCACTTCCGCAGTCTCGCAGTCCATATTTTGATAAGACTCGTTTTCTGCCACAAGCTTTTTCAGTTTATCTTTATCCTCACGGCAGGCAATCGCCATGAACAGCTCTCTTAACGGCGACTGGAACCGGCTGAAATCCTCCAGCTCATTAATGCAGATAAGCTTCATCTGATAATCGGAAAAGAACTGTTCCCACAACTCATCGTCCTCGCCGAAATCCATCATATCTTTCAGACTTCTTGGTCCTGTCCATTTTTCCTTGCCGGTGTAAAGACATACTGTAAATGCAGGTGACAGTCGGTCTGTACTGTACAGACCGCATTTGTACTCAGCACTTGTCATAGGC
>JAFTVH010000107.1 GCA_017465845.1 Lachnospiraceae bacterium
ATGAATTATATCATAAATCCAAAGCAGAAGGACTGACGGAAGCAGAGCGCAAGGAACAGGCAGAGCTTCGCAGCGAATATGTGGCTAATGTACGTGCCAATTTAAGAGGGCAGCTTAACAATATCAACATCCAGAAGGAAGATGGAACCATTGAGAATCTGGGTGAGAAATTTGGTAAAAAAGGAACTCACTGATTCCATGGAAACACAGGAGATGAGCGAAATAAACACAAATGCTATAAAGGAAAAGAAACGTCTGCTGCGCAAGGAGGTACTGAAACGTAGAGATGCATTAACAGAAACAGAGCGAAAGGCATCTTCCCTGAAGCTTGCAGACAGGATTATCGGACATCAATGGTTTTACCGCTCGGACTGTCTGTTAATTTTTGCTTCCTATGGCAGCGAAATCGATACTTCGGAAATTATTTCAGAAGCTTTAAGGACAGGCAAAAGAGTCTATCTGCCCAAGGTAGAAGGCGAAGAGATGCAGTTTTACAAAATTACATCCCTGGAGGAATTGACAGAAGGTTATCGGGGAATTCCTGAGCCTGACGGAAGCAGCGAAAAATATTGTTATTATGAGGAAGAGGCAGATCATACCTTGATGATCATGCCGGGTGTTGCTTTTGATCCTTACCGAAATCGCATCGGCTATGGAAAGGGCTTTTACGACAGATTTCTGGCGGATAAGGAGGCACTTAAGATCAGGACGATTGCGGTGGGCTTTCAGTGTCAGATGGTAGAAGAGATACCACAGGATTTAAATGACATCATACCTTATCAGGTAATTTTGGCATAGACCGGAGGGAAAAGACATGATTAGTTTACAGGAAATGGGACAGCGGGCCTGTGAAGCAAAATACAGCTTGCAGAAAATGACAGCAGAGCAGAAGAATCAGGCGCTCCTTGCAGCGGCCAATGCACTGCGTGAGGAAGCAGAAGAGATTCTTTCGGCGAACAGGGAAGATATTGCAGCCGGAGAAGCTAATGGTATGCATCCCGGAATGATAGACCGTTTGCGCCTGACGAAAGCGCGAATTGATGCTATGGCAGAGGGGCTGGAACAGATTGTGGGGCTGGAAGACCCTATCGGTCAGGTCATGGAGACCTTTGAACGTCCTAATGGCCTTGTGATTGAGAAGAAGCGAGTGCCTCTTGGTGTCATCGGCATCATCTATGAGTCAAGACCCAATGTAACAGCTGATGCCTTCGGATTGTGCTTTAAGACAGGGAATGCTGTTATTTTAAAAGGCGGAAGCGATGCGATTCGCTCTAATATGGCAATCACAAAAGTACTTCGAGAGAGTCTGAATACTGTGGGCGTAACACCGGATGCCATTCAGCTGATAGAAAATACAGACAGAAGCGCCACTTCTGCTTTTATGAAGTTGAATGAATATGTAGATGTACTGATTCCAAGAGGCGGTGCAGGACTGATTCGCGCCGTTGTAGAAAACAGTACGATACCTGTAATTGAAACCGGAACAGGAAACTGTCATGTTTATGTAGATAAGGCAGCCGATCTTGATATGGCAGTGAAAATCATTTTGAATGCCAAGACCCAGCGCATCGGTGTGTGTAATGCCTGTGAGTCCCTTGTCATTCACGAGTCAGTCAGAGAGGAGTTCCTGCCAATACTGGCGCGTGAACTTCGCAGCAAAAATGTGGAGATGCGCGGAGATGAAGGTGTAAGGATTTATCTTGAGGATTGTATCCCGGCTACGGAAGAAGATTACGGGAAGGAATATCTTGACTACATTATTTCTATGAAGACTGTAAGTAGTGTTGGCGAAGCCATTGCGCATATCAATAAATATAATACAAGGCATTCTGAGTGTATTATAACAGATGACCCAGCGGCCGCTGAGCAGTTCTTGAACGAAGTGGATGCAGCATGCGTTTATGTGAATGCATCTACCAGGTTTACAGATGGCTTTGAATTCGGATTTGGAGCAGAGATTGGAATCAGCACCCAGAAACTTCATGCAAGAGGGCCTATGGGGCTGAAAGAACTTACTTCTTATAAATATATTGTTCACGGAAAAGGACAAATTCGCGGATAATCTGTACATTTTGCATCTTTTTTTCAAGGTAAAAATGTGATATGATTTTAGCGGAGAACAGAAGATAAGAATTGAATGAGCCCTTTTCTGAGGCTGAATGGAGGTAATTATGAAAGAAATTAACGGAAGCATCTGGCACAGTATGAGTACCCAACGGGTGACACCTACCGACTTTATCTGTGTCATTGAGATTTCAAAAGGAAGTAAGAATAAATATGAGTTGGATAAGGAGACCGGTTTCCTGATTCTGGACAGAATCCTGCATACATCTACTCATTATCCTGCCAACTATGGTTTCATTCCCAGAACCTTTGGTGATGACGGAGACCCTTTAGATGTACTGCTTTTATGCTCTGAGCCGATACAGCCCCTTACACTTGTGCGAGCTTATCCTATCGGCGTTATATCCATGCTGGATAATGGAAAGAATGATGAGAAAATCATTGCAGTTCCTTTTGAAGATCCGAATTATAACTGCTACCAGGATATTTCAGAGCTGCCTCCTCATGTAGTGCAGGAGATGGAGCATTTCTTTACGATATATAAGGCGTTGGAGAACAAGACGAC
>JAFTVH010000108.1 GCA_017465845.1 Lachnospiraceae bacterium
GCTCATTGATATTTTCCCCATAAGTATTCCAGGAATTCCATCCCAGGGGCGGTGTTAATTTTACCATAATATCCTCCGTTTCTGAGGCCTTACTGTTGACCTCTCCATCGATATGTTGTAAACTCATTATAAATGTACAATTAGTTCATTAACATACAAAAATGTTGCGAAAACATGGATTATTATTACAAGAGGTATCCTATGAGCATATACAATCAAAACACCATCCAGCTGACAAATTACGGACGGGAAGACTGTTCCGATCTGCATTTCTGGGGACCGGGAGCCCGCCCCTGCTACATTATTCATTACATAATAAAAGGAGCCGGATACCTGGAATGTGACGGCCGGCGCTATCGTATTGCAGCGGGAGAAAGTTTTCTCATATGTCCCTATGCCATCGTCTATTATTATCCCGATCCTGAAGACCCTTGGGAATATACCTGGGTGGATTTTATCGGAAAGGAAGTACCCGATTATCTGGAATGCTGTGCCATGAACAATAAGCATCCGATCTGTCCCACTGAATGCTCCGAAAAGCTATTCTCTTTGTTCAAGCTGCTTGGTACTCTTGACATCTACAAGGTCAACCGTTCTCAGGCAAACGGTATTCTCTTAGCTATATTGGGGGTGTATGCCGACCTTTTTCCGGCAACTACTAAAAGCATTACCAACCGTGAAGATGACCGTTTGGATACCGCTCTTACTTTGATCCGGTCCAACTATCACTACCCTTGGTTCAATATTGAAGAGCTCTGCCGAATGATGCACTGCAACCGTGTTACTCTGTACCGTCTCTTCCAGAGTGGCCTGCAGTTCTCTCCCAGCAACTATCTCATCCAGTATCGCATCGCTCAGGCCTGCGAAATGCTGCGGATGAATATGTCCGTAAAGACCACTTCTCTTTCCTGTGGCTTTACGGACCAGTTCTACTTTTCCAGGACATTCAAGCTGCAGTTAGGGATAGCACCTTCGGACTATCGGAAACTCAACGAAGACAGTCAGTTATATCTGGCTTACAAGCTACTTAACAAGACGCTAAACTCAACAGAAGGACACGATACGAAATGAAATAAAAAGAAAATGGTTGAACGCTTATTCAGGTACCTCCCTTTTGGAACGGTACACATGTCCTTGATACATTTCTTTCATCTGTGTGAATACAAACTACATCCCTTTACAACGTGTGGTGGTGGAAGTTCTCCTGCATCTACAGTTCCACCTCCCCGAAGGCATAATCCCTGATATACAGTTGTTTCACTTGTTCCACTATAATTATATTCCGTTTTTGTTCCTCTATAAAAATATTTACAATCTAAACATCGACATTGTACTGGTGCAACATATCCCTCTGGGTATTCTGGTATATCTTGAGGTAATGGCGGATTCCATTCATCTTCTTTTAACTCGTAAGTACCTACATCTTTATTTGCAGAGTTATAATAAAATACCACAATTCCAATTAAAATAATTATTATGAATATAACACTCATTGTTATCCCCCCTATTGTATATTCAATTACTCCAACTAGAACTATTGATTAATAATTCAGGATGTTCCTTTGCAAATGGACAAGGACTGAATTCTTTAACCCATTGCTTATTATATGCACAATAGCATTTCTTGGAATTTATATCCACTCCTCCGTCAGCTCTCTTTATAACCTCAGGACTCCAGTAACCACATTCAACACTACCACAACACCCAAGAATATATACATCCTCCGTTGGTGGTGATAGAAACTTTTTTTGCTTTGAACTCTCTTTCTTTTTTATTATAAGAACTACAATAATTAATGTAACAATTAATAGTATCCAGAACACAACTTCACCTCCTATTTATTTTTCTGCATTCTCCATTCTATCATAACCCTTATAAAGAACCGGTAGTATTACAATGTCTAAATTATTTTTTTGCGTAACGGAGTAAAAAAATATTTCACATTGAGCGCCGTCAAAAACACCCAAACCAAACCATAATACGGGTAACTTATATGAAGAAAATAGTTTTTTTGCGAATTCAATATCGTTCTCAGATAATTGTTTCTTGTTAATCACATGTGAATGAATAAATCCACAAAAGCAAATCCCCTGTGAAGCCCATAATTTTATTATTCTGTCTGCCTCATGAGTATCTGGTATGTAGTAATAAATTCCCGACTGAACAGCTGGTATCCGGATGCAGTATTCCAGCTGTTCAATACAGGACATACATCCTAAAATAAACCCTTGTTCCTGACTACTTGATGCAAAAGTTTGCTTTATATTCGCCAGAACATCTCCCCGTATCTTAAGCATTAGTATTTAAAATTAGGACATGCAGGTGTAGCCGGACTCAGCCATTTACCATAATATGCACATCGGCGGGTTCCATCATTATAAGCATTGTTATCCATCTCCATATAACGACAATCACTGCAACGATTAGCGCAACATACTCCGTCAGGGAAATCAACTCCCTCATTTTGTTTGATAATTTCTTTGATATTGATCTTTTCCATTTCTCTCTTCCTTTCTTATGTATGGTTTATTTTTAACCAATAACTTAAATCTCTGAATACTTTAAATTTATAATGGAAAGCAATTTCCTAAATAATCTGTGATTCTTCCATTCCGAACGCTATGACCTATTTCTCGACCGTTATCGTCAAAATAAGTATATGTGCCGTTCCTGTTATCAACACTACGTCCGAGCCGACGATAGTTTTTGTCAAAATAATATGTTACTACTCCTTCTGTAACACTATGAATATTGTCATAATATGTCACATTTCCATATCGCATACCTGATTGACCATTCGAGAAATATATCATATCGCCAGTATCATAACTAGAACACCATTTTTTACTCATATCCAAATCCTCTTAAGTCGAATTAAAATAACTTCTTATTACTTGAATCCGTCCGTTATTCTTATTGCTACCTTTATTAAAAGCCAGCAAAAATAGAATGCACCGATAACATATCCAACTCCTAAAATGACTAACCCTTTGCACACCCTGTTAATAGGTTCTGGACGTTCTAACCATTCATATCTCCCATTAATAATCTTATACCCGGAATAAACAGCCCAACCTGAGTAAATAATAAAAATCAAGAAATTCATCTCCTCACCTCCGTTCTCCCAATTACTTAGAGCAAAAACATTACATTATATCATTTAATGCAATTTGCCTATTAAAATTTTACCACATTGCATCTATAAATGCAAGTTGCATTTATAGTTGGTTGAGTCAAAGGTTAACGCATCATATAATAAATGAAAACAGAAGTGCTGAGGTATATGAAATGCAACCGGATGTAGATTTTGTTAAGATTGGAAAACGCATCAAGTCCGCCAGATTAGAAAAAGGTCTTAGTCAAGCTGATTTGGGAGCATCGGTGGGTTGCTCCAACAATCACATGAGTCATGTTGAAGTCGGACAGACCAAAGTCTCTCTTACCATGTTATTAAAAATTGCATATGCATTAGATAAAGATTTTGATTATTTTTTGCTTGATACCCCTTATGCCAAAAATGAAAGTCTTATTAATTCTGAAATTGCTGAAAAATTACAACAATGTAATTCCACAACGCTGGTAACAATCAGTAAAATGATTGACATCTTGTTAGAACAACAAAAGATGACCTTATCAGAACAACATTCTGAATAACTATTTTATATTTTCAATATATTGAAAAGGAGCTGCTGCATCATTTGTGCGATAGCTCCTTTCCGTTGCTCTCCATGTTTTAAATTCCTGATACAATCCCTCCTATCCAAAATAACTATACAAACATCCAAATTTTTCTATATATGTAATTAACATACTTAAATTATATTGACATATGTCACAAACATATATATACTTAAAATCACCAAACCACCAAAGGAGGATTTCCCCTATGCGACTATCTACCTCAACCAATATCATGGTTTTTGACCAAAAAAGGCCCAGGCAGGTTACCCTGGAAGCCTCTGCTATTGCCTGCGCCAAGGCAGGATACAAATACGTAGATGCGAATTTATGCACTGCCTGCAGAGCCGACGAACCTCTTACACAGGACAACTGGGAAGAATGGGCACACAATCTCAGGAAAACGGCAGACGACAACGGAGTCACTTTCGCCCAGGCCCATGCTTACTGGACAGTCGGCCAGGCATTCAACCCCGATATGAGCCGCACCGACGGTGAATGGGGCGAAGAATTGATGCGCAGAAGCGTTCTCACCGCACAGATACTGGGAACACGTTGGATGGTAGTACATCCGTACAGCGTATATCAGGGGCAGGCCTGGTACCGCTATCACGAGTCCTTTGCTTACAACAGAGAATATTTTAAGCGCTGGGGAGAGTTTTATGCAGACCACAATGTTGGTATGGCTATTGAAAATATGGCGCGCTCCCCTCAAAAAGTGCCCTACTGTGCCCGTGGTGAAGAACTGTTGGAATTGATAGATGCCATTGACAACCCAATGGTACAGATCTGCATCGATACCGGCCATGCCCATCTGTCCGGGATCAATCCTGCTGAGATGATCCGCCTTGTGGGCAGTCACCTGAAAGCAACCCATATTGCAGATAATCACCAGAATACAGATGAGCATTACGCACCATTTAACGGAACCATCGACTGGGCAGACGTTATGAAAGCCCTGAAGGAGATCAATTATCAGGAAGACTTTTCCTTTGAGATTCATAATCTGACCTCCATGTACCCTAAACAGCTGCAGCAGAAACTGGTTGATTTCTCCTATGAGTTAGGAACCTATCTGGTCAACATGCAGCTTGAAGACTAGCAACAACGAAGGAGCAAAAATATGGCACAACGAGTAAAAGAAAAAAAAGTATCTTACGATGTGGTTGTAGTAGGCGGCGGCCTTTCCGGAATGTGCGCAGCCATTGCAGCTGCCCGTCACGGAGCTAAGACAGCTCTCATCCACGCCCGCCACGTACTGGGAGGAAATGCCTCCAGCGAAATCAGAATGCACATCTGCGGTGCTTCCGAAAGTATGGCAAAACCTGATCTGGAGGAAGGCGGTATTGTTTATGAAATGATGCTGGACAACAAGAGCCGGAATGATTATTTTTCCTATTCTATATGGGATATGGTGCTGTTTTCTGCGGTGAAACGGCAGGACAATCTGACGACTTACCTGAATACTGCCATGGAAGACTGTGTGGTTGAGGATGACTGCATCCGTCAGATTACCGCATACCAGCAGACCACCGAGACACGCTTTTTTATTGATGGCAAAGTATTTATCGACTGTACAGGAAACGGTACTCTGGGCTATTATGCCGGAGCAGAATATCGCATCGGCAGCGAGGGCAAAGCTGAATTCGGCGAGCAGCACGCTCCGGATGAGCCCAACAACAACCGCATGGGAAATACCCTGCTGTTTAAGGCTGTAGACAGAGGACACTCCGTTAACTTCAAACGTCCTGACTTTGCCAGAACATTTACCGAAGAGGAACTGAAATACCGCACCCATTCCGCAGTACATGGTGCAAAAGCAAAGGCCGGGGTGGATGACGCTTACCTCCGCATGACTGCTTTCAGTACTTCCGCCGTAGATTACGGCTACTGGTGGATAGAACTGCCCGGCGAAAAAGAGGATATCATTGATGAATATGAAGAAATTCGCGATGAACTGGTATCCTGCATTTACGGTATCTGGGACCATCTGAAAAACGGCGGCGACCATGGCGCTGAGAACTATGACCTGGAATGGGTGGGCATGATGCCCGGTATGAGGGAAAGCAGACGATTGGTAGGAGATTATATCCTGAACGAAAACGATATTTTATCCAACCGTCAATTTGAGGATGCCGTAGCATATGGCGGCTGGGCTATGGATATCCATGCACCTAAGGGATTGTATGACTTTGACAACCTTCCCTCTTCCATTGTCAGCTTCGATGGTTCCTATACCATTCCTTACCGCTGCTACTATTCCAAAAACATCGGCAACCTGATGATGGCCGGAAGAAATATCAGCGCCTCCAAGATGGCCATGGGCTCCACCCGTGTAATGGGCACCTGCGCGATCGGCGGCCAGGCAGTGGGAACTGCTGCAGCCATGTGTCTGAAATATGATTGTATGCCAAAAGGAATTCTTGCGCATATAGATGAGCTTCAGCAGACTCTTTTAAAAGACGACTGTTATATCCCGGGCATCCGCAATACGGACGAGAAGGATTTAGCACAAACAGCAGTTGTAACAGCAAGTTCCGCTAAAAAAGGCTTTGGTCCCGAGCAGGTAATCAACGGTGTCAGCAGAGGAGAAGGCACAGAACGCAACATCTGGATTTCCGATGCAGCGCAGAAAGAAGATGCACAGAAGCAGGATGAATGGATTTCTCTGAAGCTTAAAGAAAAATCACAGGTATCCCAGGTCCGCCTGACCTTTGATTCCAACTTTAATTACGCCATTAAGATTACTTTGTCAGCAAAACGTCAGAAACAGCAGCGCATCGGCACTCCTGTTGAACTTGTGAAAAATTATACTGTTACACTCTGGGACGGTGATGTGAAAGCAGCTGAGAAGACTGTCACAGACAACGTTCAGCGGGCAAATGTGGTGGATTTCGAGCCCACATTCTGTGACAGGGTGACCGTGACAATACATGATACCAACGGTTCTGAGGATGCGCATATATATGAAGTACGCGTATACGCCTAAAAGTTGCTGTTTGCACGCAATGTAATGATACCGGGGACAATTCTTTGCAGTTTGCTATTTGCTAATGGCGCGGCTGAACTGTTACATCTATTTTCGAACATGGTCAAAAGACGGATTTACATCTGTCTCAAAATAGGATATACTGATTATGGTTGGTTTCCGCCATAAAACGCTTTATCATCCGGAAAAGAGGTCAAAACAGTGGCAACAGGTTACGCTGAAATCAAAGAATATATTACGGAAAAGATACATACAGAAGAGTGGCCTATAGGCCATATGATTCCCACTGAAATGCAGCTGTGCGAACAGTTTGGGGTAAGCAGGCCAACAGTGCGCACCGCAGTGTTAAAGCTGGTCGAAGAAGGACGTTTGAAGCGCATCAAAGGCAGAGGAACCTTTGTGACCGCTCCCAGAGTTCTGGAGCAGTCCACGGTATTTATTGAAAGTTTTTTCCATGAAATGCTGGAGCGCGGATTGGAAATTACCACGGAAGTTCTGGAGCTTCGCAAATTGCCTGCGGATGAGAAAATAGGTACTCTTTTGGAAACACAAAGCAACAGCGTAATCAAGCTCAGCCGCTTAAGATATGTAAAAGATTCCTTTGAGGAAGGACCTATCGTTCTGACCACAAGTTATTTTACGGAAGACAAATCATTTCTGTTGGAACAGGATTTTGAGAAAGTATCCATGACCTCTGTCCTGAATGAAAACGGTTTTCACAGAAAATATCTGGAAAAAGAACTCACTGCCATCACTCTTGGTGCCAGGGAAAGTCGACTTATGGGTGTGGCAGTTGGTTCATTAGGGATGCAGGTCGATACCGTGAGCCGGGATGATAAGGGCAATGTGGTGGAAATCACCAGAAGCCTGTTTCCTATGTCCAGGAATCAATTTGTATTGAAGTTTAAAGTATAACAAAAGCCGGATTCGCAATTTTACGAGTCCGGCTGATATTTTATACTTTGAGCGACTCCCTACTCCCCATAATCGCAGACGATTGGGCGACCTACTAAACCTTGAAGCGGTACCCTACTCCCCAAATGGTCTCAATATACTGAGGTTTAGCTGTATCTTTTTCAATTTTCTCACGAATCTTCTTAATATGCACAGTAACCGTAGCAATATCTCCGATGGAATCCATGTCCCAGATTTCTCTGAACAACTCTTCCTTTGTAAATACATGGTTCGGATTCTCTGCCAGGAAAGTCAGCAGATCGAATTCCTTCGTGGTAAAAGTCTTCTCCACGCCATCCACATAAACACGGCGAGCCGTCTTATCATTACGGATACCACGAATCTCCACAATGTCATTCTGAGGTTTCGCACTGGTACCTACCAGTCTGTCATATCTGGCCATGTGCGCTTTAACTCTGGCTACCAGTTCACTGGGACTGAAAGGCTTGGTCATGTAATCGTCTGCGCCCAGACCCAGGCCTCTGATCTTATCAATGTCATCCTTCTTGGCAGAAACCATCAGAATCGGAATATTCTTCTGTTCTCTGATCTTCTTGCACACTTCAAAGCCGTCCATGCCCGGAAGCATCAGGTCCAGAATAACCAGGTCGAACTGGCCCTCCAGGGCTGCCTGCAGTCCTGCATCTCCGGTGTTGCGTGTCTCCACCTGGAAATCGCTGAGTTCCAGATAATCTTTCTCCAGCTCCGCAATTGCCACTTCATCTTCAATAATTAAAATCTTGCTCATATTTCCTCCATTCTGCTGCCTGTGACAGCTTGCCTGTTCCTTTACTCCCTGTTCAGTTCCTTATATTTACGCATCACGAAATGCATGCAGGTGCCTTCTCCTTCTTTACTGGTAGCCCAGATATATCCGCCATGATCCTCAATGATCTTGCGCACAATGGAAAGCCCAATACCGCTGCCGCCCTGAGCGGAGTTGCGGGACGCATCTGTCCGATAGAACCTGTCAAATATCTTGGACAGATCCTTCTGGGCAATTCCCTTGCCGTTATCTTCAATCTCCACCCGGATAGAATCCACTTCATCCAGAATCCTGATATCAATGACACCATTCCGCTTATTCATATATTTTACACTATTACCGATTATATTGTTGATAACCTTTTTCAACTGCTCCGGATCAGCGATGATCATAGTATCCGGTTCTACCAGATTGGAATAATTCAGCTGAATATTGCGGTTCTCCAGGTCCATTCCCACTTCTTCCACACAATCTCCAAAATAATCCGCCACATTAATGCGGTGGAAATTGTAGGGGATACGGTTGTTTTCCACATTAGAATAAGTAGTCAGCTCATTTATGAGCTTCTGCATATCATTGGCTTTATTATAAATCGTACGCAGATATTTATCCTGCTTCTCGGGAGTATCTGCCACGCCATCCATAATACCTTCCACATAACCCTTGATAGCGGTAATGGGCGTCTTCAGATCGTGAGAAATATTGCTGATCAATTCCCGATTCTTCTGTTCATTTCGGGTGCTTTCCTCCACAGACTCTTTCAGACGAAGGCGCATATCCTCATAATTACGATATAGTTCCCCAATCTCACCCTTTGCATCTGTCTGTAAAGTATAATCGTAATTGCCTTCCTTAATCTTCTTCATAGCCACATTCAGTTCATCAATCGGACTGAACACCCCTTTTCGAATCCACTGGGTCAGCATAAGACTGGTGAACATCAAAATGAGTGCTATCGCTATGAACATGTCTATCAACAGTTCCCTGGAAATCAGCGAGTTCACTTTCGTGACAACAAACGCACTTCCCCGGGCACCATCCTGAAAGGTAAAATCAATCTGCTTTACATACTTTGACAGTGCATTATAATAATAACCGGAATCCTCCGCCAAATCGCCTCCCTCACCATACTCCGGCAATTTGTCAAAAATATTCCTGGCAGCCTCCTCATTTCCTGTGTAATAAATAGCATCATTCTTGCGAACCAGTATATAAGTAGATTTCCTGGAGATCTCATCATTTACCATTTTAAGATAAGCCGGATCTTCCAGCCTGGCAGGATCTGTCTCCGCCTGCCGAAGCAGTTCATCGTATGCTTTGTCAGCCGTTTCCACAAACGTATCCACTGTCTCCGACATCATAGCATAGTCAAGCTCCTGCACCGAATACCCCTGATTCATATTCATCAGATAGATTCCTATTACGATAAAAGCTACTATCGTCAATACTAACGGCAGCAAAATAATCGTAATAAATGTAACCTGCAACCGTGTTTTGAACTTCATTTTAAGCTTCCTTTCCCGTCTTTTCTTTTGCGTCAACAATAGTATAGCATATTTTAAAATTTTATTGATAAATTTTTTCTAAAAAGTCTTGACTTTTTTCTAAATTTTAGTATAATAAAATCAGTAATAGTTCTTAGTTTTAAAAATACAAAGAGAAAGGAGAAGCGAATGGCACTCAAGCACAGTAAGCAGAGAGATTTGATCAAAGAATTCCTGATGACACGGAAAGATCATCCCACAGCTGATGTGGTCTATATGAATGTAAGACAACAAAACCCCAATATCAGCCTGGGTACCGTATATCGCAATCTTACGTTGCTTGCAGATATCGGTGAAATTGCAAGACTCAGACTGGGCGATGGTGTGGATCATTTTGATGCTGACACTTCCCCCCATTATCATTTTGTCTGTACCCACTGCGGCAGTGTAATCGATCTCGAGATGGATGACATCAGTGAGATTGTAGCACAAGCAGGCGCTAACTTCGACGGTCACATCGAAGGGCATGTCACCTACTTCTACGGAAGCTGCAGTGACTGTAAGAAAAAGGAACTCTCATCTTAAAAAGGTTCCCGGACGAATATTTATTTACCAAAGATTTAATTTTTAAAATCTAAGCATATAACACTATAAAATAAATTTTTTCAATGAAAAGGAGATTAAGATTATGAAGTATGTATGTCAGGTATGTGGTTATGTTCATGAAGGTGATGCAGCTCCCGAAAAGTGCCCCATCTGTGGTGTTCCCGCTGAAAAATTTACCGTTCAGGCCGGAGAAAAGACCTGGGCTGCTGAGCACGTTGTAGGCGTTGCACAGGGCGTTAGAGAAGATATCATTATGGATCTGAGAGCTAACTTTGAAGGAGAATGCTCCGAAGTAGGTATGTACCTTGCTATGGCAAGAGTAGCTCACAGAGAAGGTTATCCTGAAATCGGTCTGTACTGGGAAAAGGCTGCTTACGAAGAAGCTGAGCACGCTGCAAAATTTGCAGAGCTGCTGGGCGAAGTAGTAACTCCTTCCACCAAGAAGAACCTGGAGCTGAGAGTAGATGCTGAGAACGGTGCTACCGCAGGTAAGTTCGACCTGGCTAAGAGAGCTAAGGAGCTGGGACTGGATGCTATTCATGATACCGTGCATGAAATGGCACGCGACGAGGCCCGACACGGCAAAGCATTCGAAGGTCTGCTGAAGAGATACTTTGGCTAATATAAAGCCTTAAATACTGACTTAATACGAGAGGGAATGGCTGCTGCCGTTTCCTCTCTTTTCGTGCCTGTGTCTTTTGCGTGTCCTGCTGCCGTTTTCGGCTAACCAAAAGTAGGGGAAATGTGTCTTGCGAAAATGTGTCCTTAATTTAGTTGTTTTCGGTCATGTTGACGAGCTTGTAGAAGCTCGTTCTTTTTGTGCCTGTCTGCTCCATAGCTGTCTTTGCTGTGATTTCTCCTGCTTTCCAAGAGGTGTAAACGCTATCCCAATTTGCAGGAAAGACGAGAGACGGTCTGCCAAGTTTCTTGCCATTCTGCTTTGCTGCTTCAATGCCCTCTGCCTGTCTTTTACGAATGTTTTCGCGCTCCTGCTCCGCGATAGTTCCCAAGACTTCAATCAGAATGTTGTTTACCATTTCAAACACCCATTCCTGTCCCTCGGGCAAGTCCATCATTGTTGTAGGCAAATCAATAACTTTCAGCCGAATACCGTTCTCTTTGAAGTATTGCAGTTCGTTGTGAATGTCGTATTTGTTACGGCTCAATCTATCAAGGGATTTCACAACGAGCGTATCTCCACGGCGGAGCATTGCGTTTTTAAGTGCTTGATAACCTTTTCTGTCTAAATCCTTGCCGCTTTCCTTGTCTGTGATAATGTCTCGGTCTGTTGCACCAAGAGCCACAAAAGCGGCTATCTGTCTGTCTAAATTCTGTTCCTTGCTTGATACTCTTGCGTAGTAGTAAGTTCTGCTGTTCATTTTCGCGCCCTCCCTGTTCTCTATGTTCGTATTATAGCATAAGTGTTCGTAAATGTCAATAACTTTACGAATATATTCACAAAAGAATTTTTGTATTTTACAAACACTTATTAAGCGTTATTTTGTTGTGTTTGTAAAGGTATACTCTTGCGAACACCAAGAGAGGGAAAAGAATAGCGCGGAGCAATGCGCCCCGCGCTGTTATGTATTGATTATAAGCCAAGAAGTTGTTTTTTCTTTGCGTCAAATTCTTCCTGTGTAATAACCCCATTGTCAAGTAAATCTTTATACTTTTTCAGTTCATCAGCATTACTCTGGGGAATTTCCTGTTTAATTGTTGTCTGCGTGGTTGTTTGTTTTTGTGCTTGTCTTTCAACAAGAAGCTTACTTATTTCAGAATGGATTTCTTGAAAATTTCTAATCATTCCGAATTTGATTGCACCAGAAGCAGATGTGATAGAAATCGTTTTGAAAGCACTTGTTCCTACTGCTGCAACAGAATCCAATGGCAAATCAACCCTTTTTCCAAATGCAGCCAGACCATAAATACGCTTATTTGTTACAGTCAACTCTACTTTTGCATACATTAAAGAAAACACCACCGCTATAGCAACCACCACAAGTGAGATTGACCAACAAATTTCTGGCAATGCACTTCCTATGGAAACATATTTGCTGAATGAGTTCCAGAAGAGGTCAGGTCTTTTAGCATAATCCAAAATCGGAATTACAAACGCAATTACTGCAATAATACCGCACACAATTTGAAATACTTTAAGTTCTTCCTTTTGACTTTTTATAATAATTTGCTCTTCCATGATTTTTTCCTTTCGTCATTTATGTATTCTGTGCTTCTATTACAACGCGTACCGCGTTTACAGCGGCTTCTCGTTCGTGAACATAACGGGAAACAGTTTCACGGCTGCGCCCCATAATTCTTGCAACTTCCTTAAAACTGCCGCATTTTTGATAGAGTTCCCACATCAAGTCCTTTTCGACTTGTGTTACACGCGTTGCCATTATTTCTTATCTGCTGCCTTTGCAGCTTCTGCTTCAAGCAGCTTTTTAGCTTCCTCGGGTGTCATAGCTTTTTTGCTGCGGGTAGAAGTCTTTGCGTTGCTCTGTGTAAGCAAACGGTTGTCGGTTTCATTCATCGCTTTATTAAAAGCATTTTTGATACGGTCTACACCCGAAACAGGTTCTGCACCAAATCTCTCCAATCTTGCATTATCCTCTGCAATCTTCTTGAAGAAATTGTCGGGAATAATAACAATTTCTCTTTCAAGGTCGATAGTCACACGCATTTCTGTTCTCCTCCATAAAATAAAAAATGTACGAGCCACGCCGCGCAAGCGCAAATTCGTA
>JAFTVH010000019.1 GCA_017465845.1 Lachnospiraceae bacterium
GTAGCAGCCATCTCGATGGTCTTAGTAGCAGCAGCCAGCTCAGCAACAGCAGCTTCCTTATTACCAGCCTCGATAGCAGCGAATACCTTCTTCATTGCTGTCTTAACGCCGGATCTGATCGCTTTATTTCTTTCAGCCTTTGTGCGGTTTACTAAAATTCTCTTTTTAGCAGATTTGATGTTAGCCAAGATCTACACCTCCATTTTCATATGCATTCTGTTTTTATTAATTAGAAAATGTTTCGCTTTAGCCAGACACGGGGGACTAACGTAAACATACGGTTGTATTGTATAAAAAAATCTTCTTCTTGTCAATACATATTTTAGGATTTTTTGAGAAAAATGTTATTATTCAGTAACAGTTCAGACGACCCGTGTGTAAGTGCACAAATCAATGCTCAAAGTGCTAAAGCACTTATGATTTTGTGCACTTACACACAGGGTTGTACTGAGCGCCATCTTATGAGCAAAAATGAGCTGCGAAGCACCGGAAAGCACCGCAAGGTGCGGTTTTGCGAATGGCGCGTCTGAACTGTTACATTATTCGTTACTGTTCAGAGGCCATTTGGGCATATACAGATTTTTGCGTCTGAAATGACCAAGCGAAACAGGAAAATACTGAAAATAGCGATTTTTTTGTTAACATAAATCCATGTTTCGGACATATACAGAAAAATCTCTCCTCAATGCCCAAAATTCTTCTCATTTTTTGACATAGGGGATAAAAAATTTTGCATATGTCCAAAGCCCAGCACACAAGCCTTTATTTTTGTGTTGGCAGAATCGCTTTTGGGCATAACAACGCAAAAAGCATGTATATGTCCAAAATGGCTCTGAACAGTAACTATTATTCAGCCTTGAATAATAGCTAAAGCAGTTATGAACGCCGTGCATTGGACATCTAAAGAAAAATCTCACTTCGATGTCCAGCTGGAAAATGTCGTTTTTACTGTTTAAACTTCTTTTTTAGGCAGTAATTATGGTGACTGGGCGGTAATGGAAATAAAAGCATCCGGAGGGAGATACAAATGTCGAATTATCAGGTAAGAACGGACTTGGCGCTGGAAGCAAGAGAGAGTATCAGCGAGGCGGAAAGTGAACTGAGGGGTGTCCGTGTAGAAGAGTATTATCATGAGGAAGATGATATCCGCGTCACAAAAGTTATGATTGACACCAAGAATGCGGCGAAAGCAATGGGCAAGCCTATGGGAGTCTATGTGACCATGGAAGCTCCTGCTATGGTGGAACCGGATGACGGATACCATCGGGAGATTTCACAGTGTCTGGCGGATGAACTTAAGGAAATGATTCCAAACAGTGATAAAGAGCAGTCTGTTCTTGTGGTAGGACTTGGCAACAGAGAAGTGACAGCAGATGCTTTGGGACCGCAGGTAGTAGATAATCTGTTTATCACCAGACATGTAGTAAAAACTTATGGGAAAGCCGCTTATAATAAGCAGGTTATGAACCAGATCAGCAGCATTGAGCCGGGTGTTATGGCCAAGACCGGAATGGAGACGGCAGAAATCATAAAAGGTGTGGTGGATGAAACAAAACCGGATGTGATTGTGGTAATTGATGCGCTGGCAGCCAGGAGTACAAAGCGGTTAAACCGAACTGTACAGATTACGAATACCGGTATTCAGCCCGGATCCGGTGTGGGGAACCATCGGAATGCTTTGACGATGGAAAGTCTTGGTGTTCCTGTTATTGCTATCGGAGTACCTACAGTGGTGGATGCAGCAACGATAGTAGGGGATGCATTGGAAAAAATTCTGAGCGGTGACAGCGAATTTGACCATATGAAATATATGGGGCAGCACAGGGCGGCTTTTTCGGAGTTGAATAATATGTATATGACGGGAAAGGATATCGATGCAGTGGTGAAGAGGGTCAGCTTTACGGTTTCGGAAGGCATCAATCTGGCTTTGGAACTGAAAGAGGAAAGGTGCAGCTAAGGCATAGACTTCATGAAAGAAGCATATATTAAAACAACCCCTGATGATGAGGAGCCTATGAAAATAAAAAAAGGAAAACATAATGTCGGTCCTGCTATTGGTGCGGCAGGACTGGCTTTTCTTTTGCTGCTTGAGATAGGTAATGGAAGAGCAGAAAATAAAAATCATAATGCCGCTTCCCCGAAAACAGCTTTTGGGAAATACATATATACTACTATCAATGAGGAAGTCATCAAAGGATTCCTGCCGGTATTCTCTTTTGCAGATAACCTGGAGACTGGAGGAATGATGTTTCTTGTAAGCAGTCAGATGAATGAAGTCATGCCGTTGTATCGGTTTATGGAAAAATCAAATATGGAAGATGGTCAGGAAGAACAGATGACTATGGAGATGATTCTGAAGGCAGAGGCAGAAGAGTCTCATGATGACGGTGAAACCTCAGAGACGGACGGCGAAATGCTTCAGGCGATGTTAGATGAAGAGAATCGTGCTGTCAGGGAGGCTGAATCGGAGGAACAGTTGATTCAGGACAATTATGTCATGAATCCGGCAGGCAGCGAAACAATTCAGAATGCGACAACAGTTCAGGGGACTTTTATACCACATACCCAGAAGCTTGCGCAGGTGGACATGGCTGTGCTTGCAGAGTATGAGACATTGGTTACTAACTTTTATACGATTGATAATTCTACCATGATAGGCAGTGATCAATTAGACGTTGAGAAGCTTTCAAAAGCGGACATGACTATATCGAAAGAAGCGCAGGGACCGCAAATATTAATTTATCATACCCATTCCCAGGAGGCTTTTGCAGATTCTATTCCGGGGGACAGGGAAACGTCTATTGTGGGAGTAGGTGACCGGCTGGCTCAAATACTGTCAGAGCAGTATGGTTACCAGGTACTGCATCACGATGCTTCTTACGATGTGCCATCCAGAGATGATGCTTATTCGGTAGCACTTCCCGATATTGAAAAAGTACTGGAAGAAAATCCTCAGATTCAGGTAGTTATCGATTTACATAGAGATGCTATGGATGAAAATACCAGGCTGGTAACGGAGCTGGATGGCAGACCCACCGCACGGTTTATGTTCTTTAATGGTCTTAGTCGAACGAAAAAGACAGGAAATATTTCTTATCTATATAATGAAAATCTGGATTCTAACCTGGCGTTCTCTTTTCAATTAGAGAAAGTAGCTATGGAATATTATCCGGGACTTACCAGAAAAATTTATCTGAAAGCTTATCGATACAATATGCATCTGCGACCCAGAAATCTTTTGATAGAGCTTGGTGCTCAGAATAATACGGTGGAAGAAGCCATGAATGCCTGTGATCCTCTGGCACATATCCTGGATATGGTTCTATCCGGGCAGGAGTAAATGGATATCGGAAGAAAGTCTTGCGATATGTTCGGTTTTCTGCTACAATCATTTCAGATTGATGTTAGATAGGAAAGGAACAGACAGATGGCAGCAATTGACCAAAGCAAAATTCGAAATTTTTGTATCGTTGCACATATAGACCATGGTAAATCGACACTTGCAGACAGAATCATTGAGAAAACAGGGCTCTTAACAAGCCGTGAGATGCAGGCACAGGTTCTTGATAATATGGATCTGGAGAGAGAACGAGGCATTACCATAAAAGCCCAGTCGGTAAGAACCGTATACAAGGCTAAGGATGGGGAAGAGTATATTTTCAACCTGATTGACACACCTGGCCATGTGGACTTTAACTATGAAGTGAGCAGATCTCTGGCAGCCTGTGACGGAGCCATTCTTGTTGTGGATGCTGCACAGGGCATCGAGGCTCAGACATTGGCTAACGTATACCTGGCACTGGACCACAACCTGGATGTCTTCCCGGTTATCAATAAGATTGACCTTCCCAGCGCAGAACCGGAACGTGTCATGGAAGAGATTGAAGATGTGATTGGGTTGGAAGCCCATGATGCACCGCTGATTTCAGCTAAGAACGGTATCGGCATCGAGGATGTACTGGAGCAGATCGTGGAGAAGATTCCGGCCCCTAAGGGCAATCCGGACAACCCTTTGCAGGCTCTGATTTTTGACTCGGTATACGATTCCTATAAAGGTGTTATTATCTTCTGTCGTATCATGGAAGGTACTGTAAAGAAAGGTACCGTGATCCGTATGATGGCTACCGGAGCCAAAGAAGAAGTGGTGGAAGTAGGCTATTTCGGCGCGGGACAGTTCATTCCTTGTGACGAACTTTCCGCCGGTATGGTAGGTTATATCACCGCTTCCATTAAAAATGTAAAGGATACTGCGGTAGGTGATACGGTGACAGATGCCAATCGTCCCTGTGCAAATCCTTTGCCCGGCTATAAGAAGGTGCAGTCCATGGTTTATTGTGGTATGTACCCTGCGGACGGTGCGAAATATCCTGACCTACGGGATGCTTTGGAAAAATTGCAGCTGAATGATGCTTCCTTAAATTATGAGCCTGAGACATCAATCGCTCTGGGCTTTGGTTTCCGTTGTGGTTTCCTGGGACTGCTTCACCTGGAGATCATTCAGGAGAGACTGGAGAGAGAGTATAATCTGGATCTGGTGACTACTGCTCCCGGCGTTATTTATAAGATCCACAAGACGAACGGCGAAGTGATTGAACTGACCAATCCCTCCAATATGCCGGATCCCTCGGAGATCGAATATATGGAGGAGCCTATCGTCAGTGCGGAGATCATGGTGACTACCGAGTTCATCGGTTCTATCATGGAACTGTGTCAGGAGAGACGCGGCCGTTATCTGGGCATGGAGTATATTGAAGGAACCAGAGCACTTTTAAAGTATGAGCTTCCTTTGAATGAAATCATTTATGATTTCTTTGATGCGCTGAAATCCCGTTCCAGAGGATACGCTTCCTTTGACTATGACCTGAAAGGGTATGAGCAGTCCAGCCTGGTGAAGCTGGATATTTTGATCAACAGGGAGGAAGTAGATGCGTTGTCCTTTATCGTACATGCAGACTCTGCTTACGAGAGAGGCCGTAAGATGTGCGAGAAGCTGAAGG
This sequence comes from Lachnospiraceae bacterium, assembly GCA_017465845.1. Taxonomy (GTDB): domain Bacteria; phylum Bacillota; class Clostridia; order Lachnospirales; family Lachnospiraceae; genus Acetatifactor. The sequence continues at coordinate 4,998 of JAFTVH010000019.1, forward strand.
ACGAGATTCCCAGACACTTGTTTGAGATTCCGATTCAGGCAGCTGTAGGCGGTAAGATTATCGCCAGAGAAACGGTTAAAGCCATGCGTAAGGATGTGCTTGCCAAGTGTTACGGCGGTGACATCACGCGTAAGAAGAAACTGTTGGAGAAGCAGAAAGAGGGTAAGAAGCGTATGCGTCAGATCGGCAACGTAGAGATCCCTCAGAAAGCATTTATGAGTGTGCTGAAATTAGATGATAAGAAGTAAGCAGGATTGTAGAACGCTGGAATTGAAACCTCTGGAACTGTATCTTCACATTCCTTTCTGCGTCAGAAAATGTCGTTACTGCGATTTCCTGTCAGGACCGGCGGATGTCTGCACGCAGGATGCGTATATGGAAGCACTGCTTGAGGAACTGAAAGGCCGAAGCGAAGAATGTGCAGAATATGAAGTGGACACCATATTTATCGGCGGAGGCACACCATCAGTGGTGAAGCCGGAGTGGATTCAGAAAGTCATGGATACAATTCGCCGGTACTATCAACTTTCTCCTGAAGCTGAGATTACCATGGAGATGAATCCGGGGACCGTGGATAGAGAAGGCCTTGAGATATATTGCCGGGCAGGAATCAACCGGCTCAGCATTGGACTTCAATCTGCTAATGAGGAAGAACTGTTAAAACTGGGGCGGATTCACACCTTTGCGCAGTTTCAAAAGACATACAGAGATGCCGTGGACGTGGGTTTTACGAACATCAATGTAGATGTTATGAGTGCCCTTCCTGAGCAGACCGTGGAAAGCTGGCGCAGGACTTTGGAGGCGGTGCTGACTTTAGACCCCATTCCCCAGCATATTTCAGCTTACAGTCTGATTGTGGAAGAGGGAACCCCACTGTATGACATGCAGGAGCGGGGGACGCTGATTTTACCGGATGAGGACAGTGAGCGGCAGATGTATACTTTGACAGAGGAACTTCTTGGACAGTATGGATTCAGACGGTATGAGATATCCAATTATGCCAGGGAGGGCTATGAGTGCCGTCACAATTGCGGTTATTGGCGAAGAAGAGAGTATCTGGGACTGGGAACGGGAGCGGCTTCTTTGATGAAAGAATGCCGTTTTACCAACGGGACCGGTCTGGAGGAGTATCTAATGAATCCCCTTGGAATGCGCAGTGAGGTTCAGTATCTTACGGAAGAGGAACAGATGGAGGAATTCATGTTCCTGGGGCTTCGTATGATGGAAGGCGTGTCCGAAAAGACATTTCGGGAAGCTTTTGGGCGGGAGCTTATGGAAGTGTATGACTCTGTAATTCGTAAGAATGTTCAGGATGGATTGCTGGAGATTACGAGGGGTGAGCCTGCTTTTTACCGTCTTACCCACAGAGGCATTGATTTAAGTAATTATGTCATGTCACAATTTTTATTTTAAAGTTCACACGTCTGCCAGAGATGTGAACTTTTTAGCTGTCTATTGAATCTTTTGGATGGGAAAGGCACTTGTCGCGGGATTTCATCATAAACTATTGTTAAGAGAGATCCTACGGAGGTTATTTTTGAAAACCTTTCAAAAACCCTTAACCTCGGGAGAAGAAGCCCGCTATATCCATCTGTTAAAGGAAGGAAACGAGGCAGAGGCAAGGAAGGCCAAAGAAATCCTGATAGAGCGGAATCTGCGTCTGGTAGCCTATGTAGTGAAAAAGTACCAGAATGTGGAGGAAGATATGGAGGATCTGATCTCCATTGGATGTATCGGTCTGATCAAAGCAGTGGATACCTTCGATGCAGGGAAGGGGCGGCTTGCCACCTACGCCTGCAGATGCATTGACAATGAGCTTTTGATGCTGCTGAGAAGCAAAAAGAAGACCTCCCGTGAGGTGTCGCTGTTTGAACCAATTGGGCAGGATAAAGAAGGCAATGAGATTCATCTGGTGGATGTGATCGAGCAGGAACAGGCAGATATTGTGGAAAATATAGAACTTGCAGGAAATATCCGCAAGCTTCTTACCCTGTTAGAACAGTGTCTGACACCCCGCGAGAAGGAAGTTCTGACTTTGAGATACGGCTTGGGAGGACAGAAAGAGATTACGCAGAGTGAAATCGGTGAGCGTCTCGGTATCTCCCGCAGTTACGTGTCAAGGATTGAGAAGAAAGCCATTTCAAAATTAAAGCCTTTCTTTACTCAGGACTGAAAAATTGTCATTAGACAGTCCGGAGGCGGTAGTTCCGCCTTCGGGAACATATTTAATTTCTATTGATTCAAGAATTTCGTTTTATTCAACATTTTCCCTTTTTTATAAAAAATGAGAGGAGGATTTATGTTCTGTACAATTTATTCGGGAGGACTGGATGGCATTGGAGCTTATCTGGTTCAGGTGGAGGTAGACATTTCTACAGGTCTGCCCGGTTTTGGCATGGTAGGTTCTCTGAGCGGAGAAGTCAGGGAGGCCAGAGAAAGGGTGCAAGTGGCCCTGAGAAATGCAGGTTTTGACCTGCCTCCCATGAAAATTACGGTGAATCTTGCACCGGCGCATATCAGAAAGGAAGGAACGGCTTATGATTTACCAATCGCCATAGGGATGTTGGCTGCTATGGGGTATTTTGATAAGACTGCGCTTAATAACGTCCTTTTTGCCGGAGAACTGGGACTGGACGGAGAAATCAAGCCAGTCAGGGGAATTTTTCCTATTGTTCAGGAAGCAGGCAAATCGGGCATGAAATGTTGTATTGTGTCACAACAGAATGCCAGGGAAGGCGCTCTGGCCGGTGATATGGATGTAAGAGGTGCCGAAAATATTAATCAGGTGGTGGATTTTCTACAGGAATCCAATGAGAAAAGAGACTGGATACTGCCTCGAGTTGTGGAAACGGTGGGGGCAACCCGGGAGCAACTGCAGGAAGAGAGCCTTGATTTTGCTGATGTATGTGGTCAGGAGGGAGCAAAGCGGGCGGCAGAAATTGCAGCAGCGGGTTTTCACAATCTGCTGATGGTAGGGCAGCCAGGGGCCGGGAAAAGTATGATCGCCAAGCGAATACCCGGCATTATGCCGCCTCTTACCAGAAAAGAAAGCATGGAGGTATCAGCAGTGTACAGCGTGGCAGGACTGTTAAAGGATTCCCAGCCACTTGTAACGAAACGGCCTTTTCAGAGTCCTCACCATACGGTGACGATGGCGGCGTTAACCGGCGGGAGCGGTGTGCCCAGACCGGGCATCATGTCATTAGCCCACAGGGGCGTACTGTTTCTGGACGAGCTGCCGGAATTTTCCAGAGCAACGTTGGATTGTATGCGGCAGCCTTTGGAGGACCGTGAGGTGCATCTGGCAAAGGCTTACGGAAATGTGACTTATCCGGCAGATTTTATGCTTGTTTGTGCCATGAATCCTTGTGTCTGCGGTTATTACCCTGACAGGAACCGATGCAGGTGCACGGAAGGGTCTATCAGGAAGTATCTGGGACGGGTATCGGGGCCTGTTCTGGATCGAATCGACCTGTGTGTAGAGATTCTTCCGGTGAACATCACGAAGCTGCGTCAGCCGAAGGGGGAGAGCAGTGCTGCCATCAGAGAAAGAGTCATGAAGGCAAGGCGTAGACAGGAAGAGCGGTTTTGCGGCACAGCTTGTCATTTTAACGGAGATATGAAAACAGCGGAAATAGAACGATATTGTTCCCTTGGGCCCGCGGAACAGAAAGTTATGGAAAAAGCTTACGAAACCATGCGTTTCAGCGCCAGAGGGTATCACCGGATCCTGCGGGTGGCACGCACCATAGCTGATCTGGCCGGGGAAGAGCAAATCAGGGAGGAACATCTTCTGGAAGCTGTCTGTTATCGAGCAGGAGATCGCATTTATTGGGGCGGAGGTGACAGAATATGAGTGATAAATATGATTATTGGCTGCACCATTTGCCCGGCGTGGGGGAACGTACCATTCGAAAGTTACTGGCTGTATTCAGCAAGCCGGAAGAAATTTATGAAAGACTGATTTCACCCGGAGCAGGTAAGGCTGAACGGCAGAAGGAGTTTGAGGGGATTCTGACTGGGAAGCAAAAAGAAGCTCTGGCAGCCTGCACTAAGAGTTGGAGTCTGGAGGAAGAATATGAGAAACTTGCAGAAATGGGTATTCAATTCCTGACTTTTCAGGACCTGATGTATCCGCAAAGATTGAAAGAGATTCCTGACCCGCCTTTTGGCCTCTATGTGCGTGGTAATTTACCAAAAGAGAATGTGCTGTCGGTGGCGGTCATCGGCGCCAGAGAATGTTCTGAATACGGACGATTTGTAGGGCAGGAGCTTGGAAAAACGCTGGGAGAAAAAGGAGTACAGGTCATCAGCGGCATGGCCAGAGGTATTGATGGCATCAGCCAGGCGGCAGCACTGGATGCAGGCGGCATCTCTTTCGGCGTGCTGGGCTGCGGTGTGGATATCTGCTATCCTTCCCAGAACAAACGATTGTATGAGAGGCTGTTAACGCAAGGCGGTATTCTTTCCCCATACATACCCGGCACTATGCCCAAAGCCCCTCTTTTTCCGCCACGCAATCGCATAGTCAGCGGTCTGGCAGACGCACTCATTGTAGTGGAAGCCAGACAAAAAAGCGGTACGCTGATTACTGTGGATATGGCTTTGGAACAGGGCAGGGAAGTCTACGTAGTCCCTGGCCGTCTGACTGACCGACTAAGTGACGGCTGCAACCGCCTCATCAAACAAGGTGCCGGAATCCTGCTTTCTCCGGAAGATTTTCTCACAGAAATGTCCGACAATTTCCCGGATAAGTTCGTGCTCTGCAGCGAAAACAGTTCAGGGAAAACAAATTATGAACCGTTCTCAATGAGTAAAGAAGAGCGCATAATTTATGACAGCCTGGACCTGACGCCTAAAGCAGTCAATCAGATTTGTATAGATTCCCAAACAAAACTTTCCTATCTGCAAGTGCAGCAAATCTTAATAAGGTTCTGCCTGATTGGTGCTGCTAAACAGCCGGTACCGGGATTTTATGCCGCAGTACACCCACCGCAAAAATAAGATATCCTTTGATAGATTAAGCCACCAGTAGCTGTCAGTCCATAAAATGCAACAATCGTATATCTTGTTTTTAGCCGGCTTTGTTGGTATAATGTAAAAAGAAATTTACGAAGTTGATTCCCCTCTTTTGATGAAAGGAGTTTAAGTATGTATAGAGACCATACCAAGGCAATCACCATTGGCGACAAAGTGATCGGAGCCGGCAATCCGATCCTGATTCAGTCCATGACCAATACGAAAACGGAAGACATTGCTGCAACAGTGGCGCAGATTCTTGCGCTGGAAGCAGCGGGCTGTGAAATTATCCGCTGTACTGTTCCCACTTTGGAAGCGGCTCAGGCCCTTAAGGAAATCAAAAAACAGATTCATATCCCATTGGTTGCAGATATTCATTTTGATTACAAAATGGCGATTGCAGCCATGGAGAACGGCGCCGATAAAATCCGTATTAATCCCGGAAACATCGGCAGCACGGAAAAGGTAAAAGCTGTGGTAGATGTTGCAAGAGAACGCAATATTCCTATCCGTGTAGGTGTTAACAGCGGCTCTCTGGAAAAGCAGCTGGTAGAAAAATACGGCGGTGTAACGGCGGAAGGTATCGTAGAGAGTGCCCTGGATAAAGTACACATTATCGAGGACTTGGGCTACGACAATCTGGTGATCAGTATCAAATCGTCTGATGTTATGATGTGTGTGAAAGCCCACGAACTGCTTGCAGGAAAGACAGTGTATCCTCTTCATGTAGGCATCACGGAGTCCGGTACCGTTCAGAGTGGCAATATCAAATCCGCCATCGGTCTGGGAATTATCTTAAATCAGGGTATCGGTGATACGATCCGGGTATCCCTGACCGGCAATCCTGTGGAGGAAATCAAATCCGCAAAACTGATCCTGCGTACTCTGGGACTCAGAAAGGGCGGTATCGAAGTGGTGTCCTGTCCTACCTGCGGTCGTACCCAGATTGATTTGATCGGTCTGGCAGGAAAAGTAGAAAAAATGGTAGAGGATTATCCTCTTGATATTAAAGTGGCGGTTATGGGCTGTGCAGTAAACGGCCCGGGAGAAGCCAAGGAAGCCGATATCGGAATTGCGGGAGGTATCGGAGAAGGACTGTTGATCAAGAAAGGCCAGATTATCCGCAAAGTCCCGGAGGAACAGCTGTTAGCTGCTCTGAAGGATGAACTTGACCACTGGCAGGAATAGGAAGTAGTTAGAGTATGGGCAAACCGTTTTTTGAGGTGTTTCCTTCGCTGAAGTTGGACGGCGGCATTCATGATATTATGGAGCAGACCAGCGTAGAGAAAGTATCTGCCACCAAAAGCAGAGATTTTTTGAGAATTTATCTGTTCAGTACCAGATTGATTGTCAAGGATGACATCTGGACTACGGAAGAACAGATTAAGAAACAGCTTTTTCCCACTGCGGAGATGACAGTAAAAATATATGAGAAATTCGAGCTTTCGGCACAGTATACGCCTCAAAAGCTGATGGACATTTACCGTGACAGTATTCTTGCAGAGCTTAAGGAATACAGCCATGTGGAATATAACGCATTTCGTAATGCGGAGATTACTTACCCGGAAGAAAATAAAGTGGTTTTGTCGGTAGAAGATAACGTGCTGACGAAGCTGAGAGAAGAGGAGCTGGTGCGGGTACTGGAGAAAATTCTGGTGGAGCGCTGCGGCTTCCCTGTAACGGTGCAGATAGAGTATCGGGAAGCAGTTACCGGAAAGTTTGATGAAGAGGATGAACTGAAGATTCAGATGCAGGTGGCTGAGATCCGCAAGAAAGTAGCTTCTGCCGGCTCCAATCAGGATGCAGGAGATTTGGGAAATCAGGGTGGCGCCGGAGAACACGGTGATAATGGCGCACAGAATGGACCGGGTATGAATGCGGCTCAGGGAGGAAGTACCCAGGGCAGTGCAGCCCAGGGCAGTGCAGCCCAGGGTAATGCAGCCAGTGCAGTACAAGGTTCGAGCCAGGGACAGACTCAGGGTAATGCAGCACAAGGCGCTCAGGCAGGCAAAGCTTCCGGCAAGACCACATCTCCCCTGAAACAAGGTTTTCAGGGCAAATCCGAATTTAAAAAAGGTGAAAACGGCAAAGGTGACTTTAAAAAGGAATTTAAGAAAGGCGAATTCAGTCGTGGCGGAGACTATAACCGTGGCAGCGTAAAACGTTCTGACAATCCGGACGTACTTTACGGAAGAGATTTTGACGAGGAAGCTATTAAAATTGAAGATATTATCGGTGAAATGGGTGAGGTGGTCATCCGTGGAAAGATTTTGAATCTGGATAAAAGGGAGATTAAGAACGAGAAGACCATTATTATTTTTGATGTCACGGATTTCTCAGATACCATGACGGTGAAAATATTTGCCAGAAACGATCAGGTGGCGGAAATCCTGGAAGGAGTGAAAGCCGGTGCTTTTATCAAAATCAAGGGAATCAGCATGGTGGATAAATTTGACCATGAACTGACAATCGGTTCCGTGGCCGGTATTAAAAAAATTCCGGACTTCACTTCCAGCAGAAAGGATACATCACCTCATAAAAGAGTGGAACTTCACTGTCATACTAAGATGAGTGATATGGACGGCGTATCCGAGGCTAAGGATATCGTAAAACGCGCTTATAAATGGGGGCACCGTGCCATTGCCATTACCGATCACGGCGTGGTACAGAGCTTTACTGATGCCAACCATGTGTGGGATGATCTGTGGAAGGATGAAAAAAATAAGCGCAAGGAAGCGGGGCAGGACAATCCGGACAAGCAGGATTTCTTTAAGATTCTTTACGGTGTAGAGGCTTACCTGGTAGATGATCTGAAGGAAGCAGTCACCAATGAACGTGGCCAGAATCTGGATGCGGATTTCGTGGTGTTTGATATTGAGACAACAGGTTTTTCGCCCATAAATAACAGAATCATTGAAATCGGCGCTGTGAAGGTGTCGGGAGGACAGATCGTGGACCGGTATTCCACCTTTGTCAATCCTGATGTGCCTATTCCTTTTGAAATTGAGAAGCTGACGGGCATTAATGATGAAATGGTCATGGGTTCGCCCATGATAGAGGTGATTTTGCCCCAGTTTCTGGCATTTTGTGAAGGTTGCGTCATGGTAGCACATAATGCCAATTTTGATATGAGTTTTATTATTGAAAATGCCGGAAGACAAGGTCTGAATACAGAATTTACGTATGTGGATACGCTTGCGGTAGCAAGGGTTCTGCTGCCCAATCAGGCTAAGCATACCCTGGATGCAGTGGCAAAGACTTTAAATGTGTCCCTGGAGAATCATCATCGCGCGGTGGATGATGCGGAAGCAACAGCCCATATTTTTGTGAAATTCATTCCCATGCTGAGAGAGCAGGGATGCGAGACTTTGAAGCAGGTAAATGAACTGGGAGCATCCAGTGTGGAAGCTGTCAGAAAGCTTCCTTATTACCATGCCATTATTCTGGCAAAGAACGACTTGGGAAGAATCAATCTTTACCGCCTGGTATCCATGTCGCACCTGACATATTTTAATAAGCAGCCTAAGATTCCCAAGAGCCAGATTCTGAAATACAGGGAAGGGCTGATACTGGGAAGTGCCTGCGAAGCAGGAGAGCTTTATCGCGCCATGCTGGACGGAAAATCAGATGCGGACATTGCGCAGATTGTGAATTTTTACGATTATCTGGAAATCCAGCCTCGTGGAAACAATAAATTCATGATTGAATCAGAGAAAATTACTGCAGTCAATTCCATGGAGGATATTGAGAATTTGAATCGCAGGATCGTGAATCTGGGAGAGCAGTTCCATAAGCCGGTGGTGGGTACCTGTGATGTTCATTTCCTGGACCCTGAAGATGAAGTATACCGTCGGATTATTATGGCTGGAAAGGGATTTACGGATGCAGATGATCAGGCACCGCTTTTTTTTCATACTACGGAAGAAATGCTGGAGGAGTTCTCCTACCTGGGACCGGAGAAAGCCAAAGAAATCGTCATAACTAATACGAACATGATTGCTGATATGGTGGAGACTATAGCTCCGGTGCGCCCTGATAAGTGTCCGCCTGTCATCCAGGACAGTGACAAGACGCTGACCGATATATGCTATAACAGAGCGCATGAAATCTACGGACCGGATCTGCCGGAAATCGTAGAAAAGAGACTGGAAAAGGAACTTCACTCTATTATTACCAATGGTTTCGCGGTAATGTACATTATTGCCCAGAAGCTTGTATGGAAGTCTGTGGAGGACGGATATCTGGTGGGTTCGCGAGGTTCTGTAGGAAGCTCGTTTGTGGCTACTATGGCGGGAATTACAGAGGTAAATCCTTTAAGCCCCCATTATATCTGCCCGAAGTGCTACTATGTAGATTTTTATTCTGATGAAGTAAAAGCGTATTCCGGACGTGCCGGAATCGATATGCCGGACAAGGACTGCCCGGTATGCGGCGGAAAATTGAAGAAGGACGGTTTCGATATTCCTTTCGAGACGTTCCTGGGCTTTAAGGGAGATAAAGAGCCTGATATTGACCTGAATTTCTCAGGTGAATATCAGTCCAAAGCTCATAAATATACAGAAGTTATTTTTGGTGCCGGGCAGACCTTCCGTGCCGGAACCATCGGTACCCTGGCGGATAAGACAGCTTTTGGTTATGTAAAGAATTATTATGAAGAACGCAATGTTCACAAACGTACCTGTGAAATCAACAGAATCACGGTGGGATGTACCGGTATTAGAAGAAGTACCGGACAGCACCCCGGTGGTATTGTTGTTCTACCTTTGGGACAGGACATCAATTCCTTTACTCCGGTGCAGCATCCTGCTAATGATATGACCACAGATACCATAACGACACACTTTGACTACCATTCTATCGACCATAACCTGTTGAAGCTGGATATTCTTGGACACGATGACCCGACTATGATTCGTATGTTACAGGACTTGACCGGTAAGGAACCGACTACCATTCCGCTGGATGATCCGCAGGTAATGAGTCTGTTCCAGAATACCAGTGCTCTGGGAATTACCCCGGAGCAGATTGGCGGATGTAAGCTGGGTGCACTGGGTATCCCTGAGTTTGGTACCGACTTTGCGATGCAGATGTTGATTGATGCAAAACCGCAGTCTTTTTCTGATCTGGTGCGTATCTCCGGTCTGTCCCATGGAACAGATGTATGGCTGGGTAATGCCCAAACTCTGATTCAGGAGGGAAAAGCTACCATTTCCACAGCCATCTGTACCCGAGATGATATTATGGTATATCTGATCAATATGGGAGTAGAGCCTTCCCTGGCATTCACCATCATGGAGAGCGTTCGTAAAGGTAAAGGCCTTAAGGATGAGTGGATTACGGCAATGAAAGAGAAGGATGTGCCGGATTGGTATATCTGGTCTTGTAAGAAAATCAAATACATGTTCCCGAAGGCCCATGCGGCAGCTTATGTTATGATGGCCTGGAGAATCGCCTGGTGCAAGATTAATTATCCGCAGGCATATTATGCGGCTTTTTTCAGTATTCGTGCCAAGGCATTTTCCTATGAACTCATGTGTCAGGGGCAGCGCCATCTGGAAAGCATCATGGCTGATTATAAGAAACGTTCCGATACATTGACTAATAAGGAAAAAGATTCCTATGCAGATATGAGAGTAGTGCAGGAGATGTATGCAAGGGGATTTGAATTCATTCCGATAGATATCTTTACAGCACAGTCCAGACTGTTCCAGGTAATTGATGGTAAAATCATGCCTTCTTTAAGCAGCATCGATGGTCTGGGTGAAAAAGCGGCAGATGCCGTTGTGGAAGCTGCCAAAGATGGCCCGTTCCTGTCGAAAGATGACTTTAGGGAGCGTACTAAGGTATCCAAGACTGTTGTAGATTTGATGGCAGAGCTGGGACTTCTGGGTAAACTGCCCGAATCTAACCAGATTAGTTTGTTTGATTTTGTATAAAATATAAATTTTTCAAAAAACACTTGCAATTTTCTTCAAGATGTATTATTATATGCAAGTACCACACGTGTGGAAGCAAAAGGCTGATTGGTCAAGCGGTCAAGACGCCGCCCTCTCACGGCGGAAACAGGGGTTCGATTCCCCTATCAGCTGTTTGAAAAAAGTACTTGCTTTTTTCAAAAGATTCATATATAATAAATTTGTTGTAGAAAGCAGCAAGATATGGCTGATTGGTCAAGCGGTTAAGACGCCGCCCTCTCACGGCGGAAACAGGGGTTCGATTCCCCTATCAGCTGTTTTAACAGAATAGTTATAACTTACACAAATAGCGTAAACATCGTATTTTCGACGTTTGAGCTATTTTTTTTATTTCATGAAATATAATTGACAATCACACATTTGGCAAGTAAAATAGAACCGTAAAGGGAATACCATATTTTACCAATGAGAGGGGGAAGAGGTTGCATCAGGTAATTACAAAAGAGGAAAAGGTTGCCTTCTTTGATAAATTATTTGAAGACAACTATACAGTGTTACTGCGAGTTGCACGTCTGGCATTACCGAAAGAAGATATTAAGGTGATAGATGATATTGTCCAGCGCACATTTCGCCAAGCTTGGGAAAATGTGGATGAACTTCTAACTCATCACAATCCAAATGCATGGCTGATACATGCTGTGAAAAGCAGTATAGCGGCATTTAGTCAAGATGAGAAAAAATAAGACCGATGCAGATGGTCAGTAACGAAAACCATACTTTGTGAAAGAGGGAATGATAAGATGAGATGGGACTCAGACAAACAAATAATAAGAGCTTTGGAATCCCGACTACGGTGGTTTATGAATGAAGCCGACGAGGATGAGTTCGACAGTAAAGAGGTAACCGCCATTGTGGATTTATTGGAGGCTATGGATCCGGTTGAGAGGCGGGAAGGAGATTTCTATACAGCCAGTAAGGCACAGGATAGATTCTGGACATTTTACGCATTTCGCGAAAGACCGGAAGAGGATGAAATGCCATATCCTTTGGCTATGAGAATTCAAATGAGATTGCGACACTTCTTTAGAAGTAGTATCGTTGTCAATGGGGCGTTTATTGTAGCATTAGTGGTAGCGATGATATTGGGTGGAACGGCTGTGGTGTATGGACAGAGAAATGGCTTTTTCTCTACTATTGAAACAGATAAAGCTGCAACGATTACTTCTCCTGACGGTATCAATGCGGGTACAGTTTTTCATCAAGAATACAAAACCATGGAGCAAGTGCCAATTCAATATTTAAGCTATATTTGGGCACCTAACAGCGATATGCAGCTTATGGAGTTACAACGAATAGTATTGATGTGCGATTCTGTGTTTGTAAAAGTAGAATGCTTTTATAAAAATGAAGAATCAGGTTTATTCGTTAATTATATTAAGAAAAGTTATAATAATACAGTAACTACAATAGACCAGATTTTTGATTTATATAATCTATATGGGAAAGAAATAATAAAAGATATAGAGGTTGAATTCTATGAAAAAGCAAACGCAGATTATAAGGAATATATAGCAACATTTAATTACGGTAATAGTCGTTATTATCTGTATAGCAATCGTGATATTGATGCAATAAAAGAAATTATATACAATAGTATTTCTAATTCCATTTTGTGATTGTTATCTTTTGATTTATGTGTAAAGGAGATTGGGTATGAAAAATTTGAAGAAAATTACAAGTTTATTGCTCTCAGCAATTATGTTAAGTACTTTATTTATTAATGTTGCTTTTGCTGCAGAAAGTTCTAATAAGGTAGATATTGTTGCGCTCAATGCAGTAGTTCAAGAATATACGCCAAATATCAATTCAGCAGCACGTTCTACTACTTTTTCAGATGCTACTATTGATGTGACATTCAGCTCTAGTGGCATGTCAATAACAATATCTACAAGTACGACTATGATTGCATCTGTTGTAGGTGTAAAAGACATTGAAATACAGCTTAAAAGCGGGAGTGATTGGGTAACAGTCGCTACAAGTACTGGCGGAGAACTCAAAGATACATTGGGATGCGCCGTAACGCTTACATATACGGGAGCTATCTATGGAGAATATTACAGAGTAGTATGCACACATTATGGAGATGTAGATGGTTACAGAGAATTATATCATGAATCCGCGGCTATGAGATGTATATACTAATATAATGTAAGAAGGGTAGCCATTTCGTATAGCCCAACCTATGGAAGTCCTTAAAACCAGCTAAGTGGTTTTAGGGATTTCTTCATTTTTAGAAAATCTTTTGAATTCTTAATAGGAATTTAGTTGTAATACTCAGCAAAAAATAGTATAATCTGACTATACAGTGTATAAACACCGAAAGGAGAAAACGTTATGGCTTTTTGGGACAAATTCAGTGAAACAGTTTCAAGCAAAAGTAAGGAAGTAGCCGATAAGGCAAAAGAGATCGCAGAGGTTACCAGCTTAACCAGTAAGATCAATACACAGGAATCACTTATTGAGAAGTATTTCAAAGAGATTGGTCGTTTTGTGTATGAACATAAAGAAGAGCAATGTGATAACGGTCTGGAAGAGAGATTCAAACTGGTTGATGCTGCGTATGAAGAGATCGAGAAGCTGAGGAAAGATATTCGTAAGATCAAAGGCATCAAGCTGTGCGATAGCTGTGGTGCTGAAGTTGCTTCTGATGTGGCATTCTGCCCTAAATGTGGTACTGCCGTTCCTGAGGAGATTCCGGAAGAAGTTCAGGCTGAAGAAGTAAGAGAAGTGCCGGTTGAAGATGCGGCTGTTGTAGAATCTGCGCCGGAGACCGTAGAAGCACCTGCTGCGGAGGCAGTTGAGGAAAAGGCTGAATAAGTCATTTGAAGGATGATTGTGAATTTTCCTATCTATAAGGCAGAGGAGTGTAATTATTTACATTCCTTTGCTTTTTGTTTACTTTTTTCAATAATTATGTTTTCATGCCAGTGGCTGACGTGAACTTTAACTTAAAAGTAACAGTTCAGACGCGCCATTCGCAAAGCCGCACCTACGGTGCTTTCCGCTGCTTCGCAGCTATCTTTGCTCATAGTCTGGCGCTCAGTACAAGCCCATACACATACACAAAATCATGCGAGCATGATTTTGTGTATGCATATGGGCTTGCCTGAACTGTTACACTTAAAAAATAAAATTATTCGAAAGAATAAAAATTTAGCTTGCGCGAAAAAAAGATTTGGTGTATAGTGATTCACGATTAACACCTAATGCTGCAGTTGGCCTTGTGTCAATCAGCGGTGAATAACGACAGTAAATAGAGGAAGAAAATGGCGAAGTATTTAGTTATCGTAGAGTCACCTGCCAAGGTGAAGACAATAAAGAAATTTCTGGGCGCCAATTATGAAGTGGCAGCTAGTAACGGTCATGTGCGAGATTTGCCCAAGAGCCAGCTGGGAATCGATGTGGATCATGACTACGATCCAAAGTATATTACCATCAGAGGAAAAGGGGATATTCTAGCTGCATTGCGCAAGGAAGTGAAGAAAGCTGAAAAAATTTATCTGGCAACCGACCCTGACCGTGAAGGAGAGGCAATCTCATGGCATCTTCTTTATGCGCTGAAACTGGAGGATAAGAAAGTATACCGCATTACCTTTAATGAAATTACCAAGAACGCGGTAAAGGAATCTTTAAAGCATGCTCGTGAGATCGATATGAATCTGGTAGATGCACAGCAGGCAAGACGTGCGCTTGACCGTATGGTGGGATATCGTATTTCTCCGCTTCTATGGGCGAAAGTCAAGAGAGGGCTGAGCGCTGGCAGAGTACAGTCTGTAGCTTTGCGTATCATCTGTGACAGAGAAGAGGAAATCAATGCTTTCATTCCGGAAGAGTACTGGTCATTGGATGTGAACCTGAAGGTAAAGGGAGAGAAGAAGCCTCTTACTGCAAAATATCACGGAACGAAAGCCGGAAAGCAATCAATCAATAGCGAAGCTGATGCACAGGCTGTGATGAAGTCTTTGGAAGGTGCACAGTACCATGTAGCAGAAGTAAAGAAAGGAGAGCGCTCCAAGAAAGCGCCTCTGCCATTTACTACCTCCACCCTTCAGCAGGAGGCCAGCAAGGTCCTGAATTTCTCCACTCAGAAAACCATGCGTCTTGCACAGCAGCTGTATGAAGGCGTAGATATTAAGGGAGAAGGCACGGTCGGTCTGATTACCTACCTGCGTACCGACTCCACACGTGTTTCTGAAGAAGCTGAAAAGATGGCTGAGGAGTATATTACAAAGCATAACGGTGAGAAATATGCAGCCGGTGCCGGTACCGAAAAGAAAAACAGTCAGAAGATTCAGGATGCTCACGAAGCCATCCGTCCTACGGATCTGGAACGTCATCCTATTACAATGAAGGAGCAGCTGCCAAGAGATTTGTTCAGATTGTATCAGCTGATTTGGAAGCGTTTTGTGGCAAGCCGTATGACACCGGCTCATTATGAGACGACTTCCGTGAAAATAGAAGCAGCAGAGCAGGTATTTACCGTTTCTGCATCACGCTGTGTGTTTGATGGATTTATGAGCGTATATGTCCAGGAAGACGATAAGGAAGAGGAGAACAGCTTGTCGGGAGAACTGAATAAGGATAGCGAACTGGAATTCCTTTCCTTTGATCCGAAGCAGCACTTTACACAGCCTCCCGCTCATTATACAGAAGCTTCTTTAGTGCGTGCGCTGGAAGAGCTTGGCATCGGACGTCCCAGTACGTATGCACCGACCATTACCACCATTCTTGCCCGCAGATATGTTATCAAGGAGAATAAGAATCTGTATGTGACAGAACTTGGTGAGGTGGTAAATAATATGATGAAGGAAGCCTTTCCTTCGATTGTGGATGTGAATTTTACCGCTAATATGGAAGCTCTTTTAGATGCAGTAGAAGAAGGTACTGTAAAATGGAAGACCATCGTGTCCAATTTTTATCCGGACTTGGATGAAGCGGTCAAGAATGCAGAAAAAGACCTGGAACATGTGACCATTGCCGATGAAGAATCAGAAGAAATCTGCGAATTGTGTGGCAGAAGAATGGTCATCAAATACGGTCCTCACGGAAAGTTTCTGGCTTGTCCGGGATTCCCGGAGTGCCGCCATACGTTGCCTTATTTTGAAAAAATCGGTGTACAGTGTCCCAATTGCGGGAAGGATATCGTGGTAAAGAAGACCAAGAAGGGCAGAAGATATTATGGTTGTATTGACAATCCTGACTGTGATTTCATGGTATGGCAGAAGCCGTCAGGAGAGAAATGCCCGCAGTGTGGCAAGATGCTTTTAGAGAAAGGCAACAAACTTGTATGCATGGACGAACAATGCGGCTATGTTGCCGGTAAAGGGCAGGAAAGCTGATACGCGGGAAATTTAGAGCAAAGGGACGCCCGGGGAGTGAGGTGCACATACTTTGGTTCCGGGGCAGTCACAGCGATTTAAGAC
>JAFTVH010000109.1 GCA_017465845.1 Lachnospiraceae bacterium
AAAATCAGGGGGATTTTTGCGCATTTCTCGCAGGAACACTTTGCTAGAGGCATAGTTTTTGGGTGCTTTGCTGAAAAGTAGCTACGGTAATAAAATCTAACGGCTATGAGTTATGGAAATTTCTTCGTGAAAGAACCCTGAGTATACGTATTTACCCATTGACATGGTAGGTAAATAGTGGTAATATGCTATTAACCTACAAAAAAGGTGGGTAATAAATACGGGAAGGTATTAAGATTATGAATAATAAAAATTATCGTTTTGAGACACTCCAGATTCATGTAGGACAGGAGAATCCTGACCCTGCTACAGATGCCCGCGCAGTGCCTATTTACGCAACCACTTCATATGTATTTAAAGATTCAGCTCAGGCTGCAGGACGATTTGGGCTGTCAGAAAACGGTAACATCTATACACGTCTGATGAACCCCACCTCAGATGTCTTTGAGAAAAGAATCGCAGCCTTAGAGGGTGGTGCCGGTGCATTGGCTACAGCATCCGGTTCTGCCGCAATTACATATGCTGTACAAAATATTGCTGTTGCCGGAGATCATATTGTATCTGCGTCCAACCTTTATGGCGGTACATATAATCTGTTTGCAAATACACTGCATGATCAAGGCTTATCTGTTACTTTTGTAGATGCAGCAGATCCTGCCAATTTCGAAGCTGCTATTAGGCCCAATACAAAGCTTATATATGCAGAGACTCTTGGAAATCCCAATTCGGATATTCTGGACATTGAAGCGGTATCTGAAATTGCTCATAAGCACGGGATTCCTCTGATTGTGGACAGTACTTTTGCTACACCTTATCTGTTAAGACCTATTGAGCACGGTGCGGATATCGTAGTGCATTCCGCTACCAAATTTATTGGCGGTCACGGTACCGTAATGGGCGGCGTAGTTGTCGATTCCGGTAAATTTGACTGGGCACAGAATGATAAGTTCCCGGGACTGTCACAGCCTAATCCTTCCTATCATGGAGTGGTATTTACTCAGGCTTGCGGTAATTTGGCATATATACTGAAACTTCGTACAACACTGATGAGAGACCAGGGAGCGACGATTTCTCCGTTCAACTCATTCCTGCTGTTGCAGGGACTTGAGACCTTGTCTCTGCGTCTGGAACGCCATACTGAGAATGCACTGAAAGTAGTAGAATTTTTGAAGAATCATCCTCAGGTGGAAAAGGTTAACCATCCTTCTTTGTCAGAAGGCAGGCAGAAAGAACTGTATGAGAAGTATTTCCCCAATGGAGCGGCTTCTATCTTTACCTTTGAAATCAAGGGTGATGCACAGACTGCCAGAAAGTTTACAGAGAGTCTGGAACTGTTTTCACTGCTTGCAAATGTGGCAGATGTAAAATCTCTGGTTATCCATCCGGCATCTACCACCCACTCTCAGATGAACGAGGAAGAGCTTCTGGCTGCAGGCATTAAGCCTACTACAGTGCGTTTGTCTATTGGTACGGAGCATATTGAAGACATTATAGAAGATTTGCAGCACGGCTTTGATGCTGTAAAATAAATGAGAGGTAGGATATGTTGATTTCTTCTAGAGGCAGGTATGCACTGAGGGTGATGATTGATCTTGCAGAACACAACACTGGTGAATATACACCTCTTAAGGAGATTTCTGCTCGGCAGAATATCTCCAGGAAATATTTGGAAAATATTATGACGGTTCTTTCCAAGGCAGATTACGTGGAAGGAGTGCATGGGAAGGGCGGTGGATACCGCCTGAACCGTGCACCGGAGGAATATATAATCGGGGATTTGCTTCGTTTGACAGAAGGAACGTTAGCCCCGGTAGCTTGTCTGGAATGTGAGAATGAGCCTTGCGTGCGCGCCGGAGAGTGCAGGACATTGCCCATTTGGGATAGGCTCAATACCATGATTAATGGATATCTCGACAGTGTTTCTCTGGGGGATATAATACGTGAAGGTGACCAGGACAAAGCATAGGCAGCCTGGAGTAAAGGTGCACAAGCAGGAGGAATTGGCATGAATAACAGACTGGCTGGCAGAATAAATGTAGTGGATATGCATTGTGATACAATTGCCGGAATTTTTTGGGAGAGAATGCGAGGAAGAGAATGTAATCTCCGAACGAATATCGGACATGTTGATCTGTTAAGCATGTGTGATGGCGGATATCTGCTGCAGAATTTTGCATTGTTTGTGAATATTGGAAAGTGTGAGGACCCGTGGGAACGGGTGCTGGCATTGCATACGGTATATGAAGAAGAGCTGGCAAAGAATCGTGATCTGATTGCACCTGTGTATCGGTTTGATGATATAGAAAAGAATAGCAGCCAGGGAAAGATGTCAGCCATGCTTACCGTGGAAGAGGGCGGCGTGTGTAAGGGTGAGCTTTCCAAATTACATACTTTATATGAAAAGGGTGTCAGAATGGTGACGCTGACCTGGAATTATCCCAATGAGTTGGGGTATCCCAATCTGGACGGAAGAAAAGAAGAAAGTGTTATGGGAAATCCGATTATGGAACGTGAGTATCTGAATACACCGGATACCTTAAATGGACTGACGGATACAGGGCGAAGGTTTGTGGAGGAAATGGAAATGCTTGGAATCATTCCGGATGTATCGCATCTGTCTGATGCCGGTTTCTATGATGTGTTGTCCTACACGAAAAAGCCTTTTGTGGCAAGTCATTCCAATGCCAGAGGAATCTGTCCCTGCGTCAGAAATATGACAGACGATATGATCCGCAAGCTGGCTGAAAGAGGCGGATGCATGGGTCTGAATTATTGCCCGGATTTCCTGATTCAGAAGCCTGTTGGTGTTCCTAATCCGGGAACTGTAGAGGATATTGTGCGGCAGGCAAAGTATATCGTCAATGTGGGCGGTGAAGAGGTACTTGGTTTGGGCAGTGATTTTGACGGTATCGAGGGACACGAAGAACTTGCGGGAGCACAGAGCATGGAGAAGCTTTACGATGGTTTGCTAAAGGGAGGATTTACTTCCGGACAGGTGGATAAGATTTTCTCGGGAAATGTACTTCGTGTATATAAAGAATGTTTAAAATAGGTTAAAAGTACAGCCGTGGGAAATAGCGTGTTCCATGGCTGTACTTTTTATAAGAAGTTCATTATTTATTCAGTACTTCCTCTAACCAGGGTATCGAACTGGAAGCGCCTTCTCTGGAAACTGCAATGGAGGATGCCAGTGAAGCAATCTGAAGTGCCTGTTCAATATCCTTACCACTGGCAGCCATTGCAAGGAAATATCCGGTAAAGGTATCACCGGCAGCAGTGGTATCTACTGCGTTGGTCTTGTAAGCAGGCTGTCTTATGAGCTTTGAAGCATTTTTGAACAGGGAACCTTCTTTTCCCAGTGTCAAAAGGACATTGCTCTCAGGAAAACGCTGGCAGAGATCCGTAACGATATCCATAGGATCTTCTTTGCCGGTAAGCTCATTCCCTTCGATTTCATTGCAAAGCCACCAGTCCACATAAGAAAGGGGCAGGTCCAGAAGGCTCTTGTCAAAAGGAGAGGGATTAAAAGCTATCTGCATACCTTTTGCGTGAGCGATTTCAAAAACAATTTCCAGATTGTTGATTTCGTTCTGCAATAGCAGGATATCTCCGTTCTCAGCATCGGCAAGTGCCTGTTCTACATATTTTGAAGTAAAGCAGTGATTGGCACCCGCAAAAAGCAGGATGCAGTTCTGCCCGTTTGTGTCTACCTGAATGATTGCGTGACCGGATGGCATGGACACTGTCTGAAGGTGGCGGATATCTACTTTGGATGCTTCCAGGATATCTGCAAGCCACTTGTCATTATTTCCGATGAAACCACCGTGAATTACGGTAGCACCGGCTCTTCCCAGGGCAACAGACTGATTCAGCCCTTTTCCACCGGGAAACGTCTGCATTTCGCTGGAAGCCAGCGTCTCTCCGGGACGGACAAAATGTGGCACTTGATACACATAATCAATATTTAAGGAACCTAAGTTATATATTTTCATATTCAGCCTCCGTCTATACTTGGTACTATCAGTATACACTTATCGTGAAAGCTTTTCAAACAAATCAGCGAACAATGCGTCCCGTTTTATGCTGCTTACATATTTGATGAAGTGACGGCGATTGTCAAAGCCGTAATGGTCGTCATATTCAGGAATGGGACTATGTATCAAACAGTCTGTCATAAACTTCCGGTCGTCATTTAAAAGCCAGGCAACAGCCGTGACATCCCAGATCACTCTTGTCCAGGGACGTCCCTTTGCGTAGCTTTCAGCTTCCTCAATGGTATTCTGAACCAGATAATTGCAAAGCTTATTTTTGCCCAGAAGCCAGTGCTCCAGTTCATATCTGGAAGTAACAAAATGATCTACGATTCCGCCGCAGGGAAGCTGCACCAGAGGAACACCGCAGCCAAATACGATTCGCGCGGCAGCAACATCCTGGTACATATTGAATTCGCGCGTGTGGTCCAGATGGACACCATGGCCGCCCAGCCAGACGATGACAGTATTTTCCTTCATGTCAGGATTCATCAATATAGCAGATGCCACATTAGTAATAGCACCGATTGCCACGATATACAGAGGATGTTCAGGGGAATATTCTTTTGCCAGTTCAGCAAGGTATGTTGCGGCATCGGAAATAACAGGAGTTTTCTCATCTGCCATAAAGCTATCGGAGCCACGGTAAACACTTGATTTTAAATCGTCCTCTTCTGCTAATTCCAGGAGTTTAAAAATTTCCTGATAACTTTTTTCCATACCATCTGCTGCGGATGCGGATCTGGAATTCAGAAATGGTGCGGCACAGAGGCCTTTTACATGCAGACGATCCTTGCTGCGAAGCATATAAGAAATTGCAAACTGATCATCAATCTCATTATAAGCATCCGTGTCAAGTACTACATCAACCGGTGATGTAGGTGTGTTCAGATTTTTCAGGTACTGTTCAGTTGTCATGGTTAAGTCACCTCTCAAGTTTTTTCTTAAGTATACCATGATGAGTGTAATTTACTATATTATATTGGTTTTTGTTTTTATATAGATTGGCTCTTGCGAAAAAGAAGAAGTAATTTCGTGGAAGAAATTTGCGGAGGAATCAGATTGACATTTGCAGACAAAACGGATATCATGAATTAAGTATTGAATACTCGGCAAAATATGGCGTGTATAGGAGAAAAAAATGAAAGATTTTGAATTGAAGACCGCTTGGAGTGCCTGTCGGGAAAAAGGTAAACGTATCCGGTTTCATCAACACGATTTCTATGAATTGGTTTATTATTGTAACGGTTCCGGCAGAGGATGCGTGGGGACTCAAAGCTACTCAATCTCGGCAAACACGTTTATTTTGGTCCCGCCTAATATGGGACATGAAGAGTATCATCAGGCAGACTGTGAGCTTTTTTGTATCGGTTTTATGTCAGAAGAAATGTTGGATTTTCATTTGCTTCAGGATCGGCAGGGAACGATATACGGAATTGTAAAGACGATCATACGTGAAGCCACTGAGCAACCGCCTTGTTATAAGAAAATGATTATTGTGAAGCTCTGCGAGCTGATGTTGGAAATACAACGCCAGGAAGATACCCGTGCGCAATATTCCACCAGGAATTTTGAATATGTCATCAATTATATTGCCCAGAATTATCATGAGAAGATCACGTTAAGAAGCATGGCTGAGCAGATGCATATCAGCTATGACTATTTCCAACATCGTTTTAAGGAGATACAGGGGGAATCTCCGCAGCAGTTCCTGGTCCATAAAAGGGTGGAGGCAGCAGAGCGGATGCTATTGAATAAGGCATTAAGCTGTACGGAGATTGCATATAGGTGCGGTTTTTCCAACTCAGCGCAGTTCTCGGCGATGTTTAAGCGGGAGAAAGGGATTACGCCTTATCAATATAGAAAAGTGCATTAGTGGCAGCAGCCGGCACATAAAATTGTTATGGATGGTGATACGGTACAGTCTATTATGGTGATCGGAGCGTAGTTATTTTCTCAGAAGGGGCTGTTTTTGCAGCCTCTTTCTTCTTCACACATTGCATGCTGTGGCAAAATGGCTTTTAGACATGACAGCAGGGAAGGACAGAAGATGAGCGGAAATAAAAGATATCATAGCAGAAGTAATTCTAAGAAAACAAAGGGACGAAACGGCAGCAGGCAGAGGTCGGGGGGGCGTCACAGCAGGCAGGGTGACGGACGAGGTATTTTGACTTTATTGGCGCTCTTATTCCTGATTCCGTTCATGGCTTATGGCGTGGAAAACCCGGACAGTAAACCCGGAGAAGTCATGCGTCTCGTGGAGACGCGGTTGGAGGGGATGACCTTCCCTGATCTGGATAGTATATGGGAGCATACTACAGAAAATGCACAGGCTACAGAGGGAGAGATGCAGGCTTTTGAGGTGCATTTTATAGATGTGGGACAGGGAGATGCCACACTGATTAAATGCGGAGACCAATCTATGCTGATCGATGCCGGAGAGGAAGATAAGGGGACTGCTATCCAATATTATCTGATGAAGCAAGATGTGGAGGATCTGGATTATCTGATACTGACGCATCCGGACTCGGATCATATCGGTGCAGCAGATGTCATCATCACTAAGTTTGACATTGATCATGTGCTGATGCCGGGATATGAGAAAGATAACAGTACCTACAGGCAGGTGATGGAAGCACTTGATTATCGGGGAATGAAGCAGGAAATTGTTGCGATGGCAGAAGGGGCAAACGGTAACGGTGGTGATACAGCGTTTACAGTCGGCAGCAGTTTCACATTAGGTGAGGCTGTTTGTACCATCCTCGGACCGGTAAAGCAGTATGATGATCCTAATAATTCATCTATTGCGCTTCTGGTACAGTATGGGAATACCAGGTTCTTGTTTACAGGAGATGCAGAAGAACAGGCGGAAAGTGACATTCTGGCATATTGTGCTGATAATGGTATCTCTTTGCAGGCAGACGTATACAAAGCAGGTCACCATGGAAGCAGTACTTCTTCCTGCGAAACGTTTCTGATCGTTGTAGATCCGGCATGGACAGTAATCAGCTGCGGAAAGGATAATTCTTACGGGCATCCCCATACAGAGACGGTGTCACGTTTTCAGAGGATGGGAACCCGGATGTACCGGACAGATGAGCAGGGGAGTATTGTGGCTTATTCGGATGGGGAAAACATTTCCTGGGAAATATTAAGTGAATCTGAATGATAAAAAATCACTGTTGTGCAAAATGACGAATGTATAACTTTATGATCTTAGTGGAAATCTGTTGATCATGCTTGCTCTATCTGCATCGGTCAATCTCGGCGTATCGCCCATATTTTCACTTGAGCTTAATAAAATACAGGCAGGCTGGGGAGAGTCTACCCTATATTCCCGCGAGCAATGGTAAGCATCCATTTGGCGGCGGTTATTTGTAAGCGCCTATGCCGCGAGGGTCAATACCTCGCAGCTTGCTGCGGGGTATTGACTCGTCTCCCATAAAACAGATAAGCTACCATTCGGTCTTTTTTCTGAATTAAGACTGAAATAATAAAATGTAAAATAGATAATTTGTGTATTTACATTCGTGCAAAAGTGAGTTAAAATAGGAGGTAGAAGATGGCAGATAAGGATTTGGCAGAAAAGGTACTTGTCGAACTTCCGGATGTATTTGCTGATATACATAATTCCCTGGTATTTAAGGGAAAAGCGATTTTGAAACCGGAGAACTTAAGGCAGATTCCAACTGAAACGGTATCCAATCCCGGTGGAAAAGGATGGAAACAATTATTTCGAGATGTCGTCATGGAGAATGTGGTGACGGGAGAGCGCTACATGATTCTTGCAATTGAAAATCAGTCAAGACCTGACGCAATCATGCCTCTTCGGGGAATGGGGATGGATTATGCCGAATACGAGAAGCAGATTCGGCTGTTAAATGCCGATAAAAAGAAAAGGCATGGAACCAGAAAACGAAAGCAGAGAAAAGCCTGGCAAAAGAGGAAATTGCACCTATTACAACAAGGTAAACTGCTGATTCCTGTTATTACGTTGATTTTATATTATGGTGAGCAAAACTGGTTCGGTCCTAGAAGCTTGCATGAAATGATGAAGATGCCGGATGAAGATATGTATCCCGGAGTGAAGAAATATATTCATGACTATGGTATGAACCTGGTGGTCTTGAAAGATTTGAAGCAGGAGGAAGAGGAGCTCTTTACTTCAGACTTCAGATACTTGGTAAAATATCTCCGTAATTACAATGACCCTGACAAACAGAAAGAATTATTACTACAGGAAGATAGTATATTGGAGCATCGACAGGAAACTATGATGGCTATGGCAGCATTGACTCGGGACGAGAGATTTGCTGCTTTGGCAGAAAAGGAGAAGGAGGGAAAAGGAATGTGTAAGATGTTGGATTATATAGAGGAGAGAGGAGCAAAATTGCATGTGATTGGTCAGGTTAGCAAGAAGCTTCAGAGAGGTTTGACTTTAAGCCAGATTGCTGAACAGGTAGAAGAAGATGAGGACACAGTGGCAAGTATTTGTAAAGTAATCTGGGAATGTGAACCTGGCAGCACCAGTGAGGTGATTTATGAGAGATTATTTCAAAAAAATTCCTGAAACCATTCAACAGCTAATCGGTCCAAGACCATACTACATAGATGATATCGGTATGTCCTCCTCCCAGGTAATCTGCTTTGATGACATGATATTGAAAATCCAGGAATGCTGTGAGGAGTCTGAAAATGAACTGCGTATGATAAAATGGCTTCAGAGGAAACTGCCGGTACCTCGTATTCTGCATGAAGAGCGGGCAGACAATACACAATTCCTGCTGATGAGCAGAATACTCGGTCAAATGTCCTGCGATGAGAGCTATATGGACAGGGAGAGTGTTCTGATCGAACTGTTAGCGCAAGGCTTAAAAATGCTTTGGAGTGTCGACATTACAGATTGCCCATACAGCAATTCTCTGGAACAGAAGCTGAGGCAGGCTCGGGGCAGAGTGGAACAGGGGCTCTGTGATATGGAAAATGTCCAGGAGGATACGTATGGCGAGAACGGTTTCAGAGACCCTTCAGATCTCCTTTCGTGGCTGGAGACGCATAAACCCCAGGAAGACCTGGTTCTGGCACATGGCGACTACTGCTTGCCGAATGTTTTCCTGCAGGATGACAAGATAAGCGGATTCATTGATCTGGGCAGATGCGGGATTGCTGACAGATATCAGGATATTGCATTATGTTACCGGAGTCTTTTGAACAATTATCAGGGAGCATACGGTGGGAAAGCTTATTCTGCGTTTCATCCGGAGCGGTTGTTTGAGGCGTTGGAGATAAAGCCGGATTGGGAGAAAGTGCGGTACTATATTTTGCTGGATGAACTGTTTTAAACGGAATGGGATGAAAAACAGCTTGACAAATCCACACCAAAAGAATATAGTATTTACAAGTCATTATTTCAAAGGCAATGATGAAGAGGAGTACGCACAACCACTTATCAGAGAGAGTATCCATCTTTTTGACGAAGATGCTGCGAGGATGCTTAAAGAAAGGATTGCGGAAGGTAGCTTCTGAGCCGGGGAACTGAAAAGGAAGTAAGTTCTCACGTGTTATCCACGTTATCGGATAGGACTTTATTGGAAGTCGCTGAGACAGCTTACAGCTGTGAACAAAGGTGGTACCGCGTTGAATACGCCCTTTGCTGACGAATAGTCGGCAGAGGGCTTTTTAGCATCTGGGAAACCCACTACAGAAAGGAGCCAAAATGAGCAAAGAATTAGCCAAGACCTATGACCCCAGCGGCATAGAAGACAGATTGTATCAGAAGTGGCTGGATAAGAAATATTTCCATGCCGAAGTAGACCATTCCAAGACCCCGTTCACCATCGTGATCCCGCCCCCAAATATTACCGGACAGCTTCACATGGGACACGCCCTGGACAACACCATGCAGGATATCCTGATCCGTTATAAGAGAATGCAGGGCTACAATGCATTGTGGCAGCCGGGAACCGATCATGCCAGCATTGCAACCGAGGTTAAGATTATCGAGAAGCTGAAACAGGAAGGCATCGACAAGCATGACTTGGGTCGTGAAAAGTTCTTAGAGAGAGCATGGGACTGGAAGAAAGAGTACGGCGGACGTATCATCAGTCAGTTAAAGAAGCTGGGTTCCTCCTGTGACTGGGACAGAGAGCGTTTCACCATGGATGAAGGCTGCAACAAGGCCGTAACCGAAGTATTCGTTAAGATGCATGAAAAAGGCTACATCTATAAGGGTGCCCGTATGATCAACTGGTGTCCTGTATGTAACACTTCCATTTCCGATGCAGAAGTAGAATACCAGGAGCAGGCAGGTCATTTCTGGCATATCAAGTATCCTCTGATGAATGAGGATGGTACGGTAAGCACCACAGAATTTTTGACCTTTGCTACCACTCGTCCTGAGACCATGCTGGGTGATACTGCAGTGGCAATTCATCCGGAAGATGAGCGCTATCAACACCTGATTGGCAGAAAGGTAATGCTGCCTCTCATGAACAGAGAGATTCCAATCGTAACCGACACTTACGTAGACAAAGAGTTCGGTACCGGTGTTGTAAAGATTACCCCTGCTCATGACCCTAACGACTTTGAGGTAGGTAAGCGTCATGATCTGCCGGTAATCAATGTCATGAACGATGATGCCACCATCAATGAAAATGGCGGCAAGTTCGCAGGCATGGGACGTTATGAAGCAAGAAAAGCCATCGTAGAAGAACTGGATGAAATGGGACTGCTTGTTAAGATCGAGGACTACAGTCACAACGTAGGTACCCATGACAGATGTAAGACTACCATCGAGCCTCTTGTAAAAGAGCAGTGGTTCGTTAAGATGGATGAACTGATCAAGCCTGCAAGAGAAGCAGTTAAGAATGGAGAAATTAAGCTGATCCCTGAGCGTATGGAGAAGAACTACTTCAACTGGACTGACAATATCCGTGACTGGTGTATCAGCCGTCAGTTGTGGTGGGGACACAGAATTCCTGCATACTACTGTGACGAGTGTAAAGAAGTCATCGTAGCAAAGGAAGCACCTACTGTATGTCCGAAGTGCGGCTGCACCCACTTTACACAGGATCCTGATACTCTGGATACCTGGTTCTCTTCCGCACTGTGGCCTTTTGAGACATTAGGATGGCCGGAGCAGACAGAAGATTTGAAGTACTTTTATCCTACTGACGTACTGGTAACCGGTTATGATATTATTTTCTTCTGGGTTATTCGTATGATCTTCTCCGGATATGAGCAGATGGGAGAGAAGCCTTTCAAGACCGTTTTGTTCCATGGCCTTGTAAGAGACAGCCAGGGCCGCAAGATGTCCAAATCTCTGGGTAACGGTATCGATCCTCTGGAAATCATTGACAAATACGGTGCAGATGCCCTGCGTCTGACCTTGATCACTGGTAATGCACCCGGTAACGATATGCGTTTCTATTATGAGAGAGTGGAGAACAGCCGTAACTTTGCCAACAAAGTATGGAATGCATCCCGCTTTATCATGATGAACATGGATACCGCTGCGGCAGCAGGCAGAGAGATTACCGTTCCGGGTAAAGGAGAACTGCAGCCTGTTGACAAGTGGATTCTTTCCAAGCTGAATACGCTGGTAAAAGAAGTAACCGACAACATGGACAGCTTCGAACTTGGTATTGCTGTTCAGAAGGTATATGACTTTATCTGGGATGAGTTCTGCGACTGGTATATCGAGATGGTAAAACCTCGTCTGTACAACACAGATGATACAGCCAGCCAGAATGCAGCACTCTGGACCTTGAAGACCGTCCTCATCGATGCCCTGAAGCTGCTTCATCCTTATATGCCGTTCATTACGGAAGAAATCTTCTGCACACTGCAGAGTGAGGAAGAGTCCATCATGATCAGCACCTGGCCTGTATATCAGGAGGAGAGAAGCTTCCAGAAGGAAGAGAAGGATATCGAGATCATCAAGGGCGCTGTAAGAGGCATCCGTAACATCAGAAGCGAGATGAACGTAGCACCCAGCCGCAAGGCAAGTGTATATGTTGTCAGCGAAGATGAGGGTATCTTAAATACCTTTACCGAAGGCAAACTGTTCTTTGCATCCTTGGCTTATGCAAGCGATGTAACCATGCAGAAAGATAAGACCGGCATCGCTCAGGATGCAGTATCTGTAGTGATTCCCGGTGCTACCCTGTATATGCCGTTTGCGGATCTGGTAGATATTGCACAGGAAATTGCCCGTCTGGAAAAGGAAGAGAAGCGCCTGCAGGGAGAGCTTGCACGTGTAAACGGTATGCTTTCCAATGAAAGATTCATTTCCAAGGCTCCGGAGGCTAAGATTGCGGAGGAGAAGGAGAAGCTGGCGAAGTATACGCAGATGATGGAGCAGGTTAGCAACCGTCTGGCACAGCTGAGATAATTGTATGTCTCGATTATAATATAACTGAAAGAGTGTCTTTGTAATAAAGCGGAATCAAGTCTTAATTGACTGGTTCCGCTTTATTTTTAGCCCGTATTATTATATTTACGATTTCATGTATCAGTTAAAATTTGATTGATTTACGAAAACTTCGAAATATGATAAAAAGTAAGTAAGAATATATGATAAGGATGGGGATATTATGAATTATAATTTGTATTTTCAAAATTCAGTCAGAAGTGATTTGATTGGATATAATATGTCAACAGTATGTATAGAGAAAAAAGGCAGCATAAGTAATTCATTATGGAAAGCTCCGGTTATGGGAATGCAAGGTACCTTATGCATAGGGCATGAAACAGGAGAAAAAGATATTCTTATGCTGGAAATCAGGGAGAATCATGTTCCATTAGAGTTTGAGCCGAGAAGGAACAGGTGGACTCCAAAGTGGTGCGAAACATATTACAGGTCGATACCGTTGGAGTCATATTATAAAAAGAGCGGATGTTTTGTTGTAAAAGAGAAAAAATGCATCACAGATGAAGATGTGTTCGTTTCGGAGTTTTGTATCACAAATAATAAAAAGGAGACCGTCACATTACAAATGAAAATGGTAACTCCGTTGGAAAAGATGGAAGAAAACACTTACAAAATACAAACTCCGATCATTCCGAAAGCATTAGGTGAAAAATTTGTTTTGAAAGGCTGGTTTGCGTTTTACGGAATGGAAATGGAGCAGGTCATTGAAATACCTGCTGGTGAAAGTGTTACATACAAATATTGTTTTGCTTTTTCATGTCAATCTGAGAAAGATGCAAAAGAAAAGGCCAGAATGGAATTTGAAAATACCAAAAGCTTTTCTGACAATGAAGATAGGCTGAATCAGTGGTTTTATAAAATGGTGCCTGATATCATAACGGATAATAAAGATATTGAAAAGATGTATTACTATCGATATTTACTGATTTATATCAATACGTTTATGCCTGAAAAAGTGATTCCTGAACATTACATTTCCGGAGAATGTATGTATGAAAACCGGTATGGGGCATGGTATGGTTGTCCGGTGGCATTACCACTCTCTTTACAGGTTGATGAAGCAAAGTGGCTTAAAGAATCAGGACTTGCCAAAAATCAGCTTAATATGTGGATGGGAAACAGAACGGTATTTAGATGGTATATTCAATATACTCCATATTGTGCATATATGTTTTATCAGCACCATGAAAATAAGCAATGGCTGGAAAAGATATATGATATATTAAAAGAATATACTTTGCAGAAATATAATGAGGATACGTTATTGCCTGTAATGGAAGGAAGCTGGGGGACCGGGGCGGAATATCAACCGGCTTTTTATCAGTGGACGGAGCCGAAATGGGATTGGAGATTTGACAAAGAAGGTAAAGCCTTGGGATTTCCAATTCAGAAACTTTACCGACTTGATGAAATTTCTTTTTTTGCAGCTAACTTAAAAGCATGTGCAGAAATTGCAAAAGAGCTTGGTAAAGAAAGCGATTATTTATATTTTAATAATCTGAAAGAATGCGTAGTGGATACAATCAAATCAAAATTCTGGAATGAAAAGGATAAATTGTTTTATGATATTGATGCAGCAACAAATAAACAGTGTAATGAAGCCGCCTGTTATGATAGTTTTGCGCCATTTCTTTTTCATTTAATAGAAGAGGAAAATTATACAGAATGTTTTGATAAGCTCTTTGATGATACGTGGTTTGCAGATGAATTTTCTACTACAACGGTAGCGAAAAACTGCCCTATGTATTGGTTTGATAATTGTATTATCGGTCCGACAGCAGCCGGATTGAAAAATCCACATGAGTATGAATGTTGCTGGAATGGACCGATATGGCCATTTGCTACAAGTTTAATTTTAAATGCTTTGGGAGCTGTGGCAGAAAAAAATAGCAAGTATCGTAAACAGTGGATTGCACTATTTGATAAATATACAGAGCTTCATTTTCTGAATGGTGATAGAAGTATTCCGGCTATTTTTGAACATTATCGCCCCGGGGATGGAATGACCTTTTCAAGAGCATGTGATTATTTCCATTCATCATGGATTGATCTTTTTATGCATTATTGGGTCGGGATTTCAGTAAATAACGGAGAGGTGCTGTTTCAGCCATTTTCAGAAGAAGAATTTGAGATTAAGAGTGTATTGATCAAAGGAAACTACTATACTTTTAAACAATTTTATGAAGAAGGGGAATTAAAGAGATTAAGTGAAAGGATATAAACAAATGAGGAATAAAAGTTTTTTCAAAAAAATGTTATTAAGTTGTATTGCAACGTTAATAGTTCCGATCATAACGTTTATACTTTTATATTTTCAGGCCTATCATACATTCACGGAGCAAATATTGATTTCTAACCGCAATACGTTAAACCAATTCTTTGAATTGATCGATATGACCTTAAAGGAAATGCGAGATGTAGAAATAACTGTTTCCAGGCAGGGTATATGCCGTGAATATGCAATTGATGCGTCAAACGGTCAGATGAACTTTACTTACAAAGTTCAGGAAATCATTGAGTTATTACAAAAAGAATGTGATGAAAAGTATAGTGATTTTTTCATATATTATCCCAATAATGGCAGAGTAATTTCGGGGTACAATGGTTCCCTGGCGATTGAAGATTATTATACTATATTTTATGAAAAATATGATTGCCCGGATAAATTCAACGCAATTATAGAATGCCAAAAGAAAAAGCCCACGCTTTTTGCCATACCCTGCAATGAAAAGGAATCATTAGTCTGTCTGGCTATGAGAAAGACATTCCTTGAAAAACCACAGAAGGACTATATCGTGGTTCAAGTTATCAATCCGGAATATATGTCTAAAATTATGAATGGCAGCTTTTTGCCGCAAAGTGGTAGTTTTGTGTTATTTGATAAAGATAAAAATTGTTTACAGAGCACAAACGAATTTTGGGAATATCATCTAAATGATTATGAAGGGACAGAATTGCCTTATGAGACAAAAGTAGGTGATACAACGTATTTAATGCAGGTAAAAGAGGGAGCCAGTGTTAACGGTTACTATGCTTATGCCACGTCTTCGGATTATTTTGAAACAGTATTAGGGAATATGAGATTTATTTGTTCTGTAGGAAGTGTTGCATGTATTTTGGTAAGTATTGCGATAGCATATTATTATGCTAAACGAACCTATAGTCCTTTTGAAAATATGCTGCGTAAATTGGAAGAGCAAAAATTATTGAAATATGATTCCTCTGAAACTTCCGAATTAGACTTTTTTGCTAAGATTTTGGATGAGGAATCTAATGAAAAGAATAGATTATATAGAAAAAATAAAGCGGCGGATATAGACCAATATTTGCTGGCACTTTTAGAAGGAAACTTAGATGGTATAGAAGCGAAAGAAAATAATTCTGCCCTAAGAGGCATTGTGTTTTCCACAAACCAATTTCAGGTGGCTTTAATTTATATAAACAGATGTCAAAAAAAATATAAGGAATTACAAGGGTTCATTATAAAAAATATATTTGAAGAATTATGTAATAGAAAAAACAGAGGGTATGTTGTCAGAATGGCTACTGATAAATATGCTGTTCTTGTTAATGTCTGCGAAGACAGAAACCATGGGGAATACGGTGATATATGGATTGAAGGAAAAAAGTTTATTGAGGAACATTTTGGGATGATAGCATCTGTAGCAATAGGGGAAGTACATGAAGGAATAGAAGGAATTTACGAATCTGTTACAGAGGCTGATAAAACGATGGAGTATAGATATCTGTTTGGAGAAGGGAGCATCATATGCTACGACCGGATAAAAGACAGAGAATTCAGCTATCCTTTTATGGCAGAGTCAAGACTTTTCAAAATGATCATAAGTTACATGAAAGAGACCGTGCCTAATAAGGATGCTGAACAATTTGTTTCAGATATTATGGATATGTATGGAATCAATAAAGAAGCTTCGTTAGAAACAATAGAATGTTTTAAGTATGAATTGTTAGATGGGATTAATAAGGCAATCATGTATAGTAATGATATTATTGAAAACCGGAAGGAAATGGTGGAAGTTTTGTTCTCACAGCAGTCATTAGAAAAATTTCGGGAGGAGTTAATTTTGCTGTTAGAGTTGCTGCATAAGAAGGAACAGGAAAGTGCAAAGAGAGAAGATATCTGTACAATTACGCGAAAATATATCATTGATAACTATAAAAATTCTTATCTCTCAGTAGCCATGATTGGGGAGGAGATGAAATTATCGTCTCCCTATTTGTCCAGGTTATTCAAAGAAAAATATGGAATTTCGATAACTGAATACATATCCCGGGTTAGAGTGGATAAAGCAAAAGAGGACTTGAAAAATACTTCGAAAAGTATTAAGCAGATTGCAGAAGAAAACGGCTTTTTGAGCAGTACTGTTTTTATAAGTACTTTCAAGCGATATGAGGGAATAACGCCGGGATCTTACAAAAAGAATATAATATGATTATGGATGAGTTAAAAAACAATGGACTCGCATTTTAAATAATCATGTATGTTTTTAGAAATCATTGATTTACTGTATAAATGATGATGTGCTAATATGCAAATGTAAACGGAGAGCTCACCGGCGTACATGAAAACAAACAAATACCGTTTTAGTATAAGGAGAGACTAAATGAGAAGAGAATTCCTTAAAAGAATCTTTGGTGTCACATTGATTACTGCTCTGGCTATGGGAACAGTGGCATGCGGTAGTACCGACGGTACGAATACTGCTGAACAGAGTACTGTAAATGTTTCAGAAGAATCAAGCCAAACAATCAGTACGCAGGAAAGTGAAAATTCAGAAGAAGCGTCTGCCGATATTACATATCCCTTGCAAGACGCAGAAAAGTTAACTTTATGGGCTACAACTCCCGGAATTGCATCGATATATTCAGACTATACGGAGTCACCTTATCATATGGGGTTGCAGGAAAACACTGGAGTAGAAGTAGAGTGGACATTCCCGGCTTTGGGCGCAAATTGGAAAGAATCCTACAACTTGCTTCTGACAGAGGATACCTTGCCTGATATTATTGCATATAGTATTAATGTTAGTGCAGCTCAACTGCTGGCACAGGATGGTGTGATTTATGATCTTACCGACTACATTCCTAAGTATGCCCCTGACTATTGGGAGTATTTAAATGCTGAAGGAAATGAGGCTGTTTTAAAAGCAGCAAAGTCTGAAGACGGCAGAATTTATGGTGTGCGTACATCTGTTGAAACTGAACTGAATCCTACTTATATTGGTCCGGTTATTCGTCAGGACTGGTTGGACGAGCTTAATTTAGAGGTACCTGTTACGCTGGTAGATTGGGAAAATGTATTAGTAGCATTCAAAGAAAAGTATAATGCAAAACTTGGTTTTGTGAAAGGCAAATGGAATATGGGCATCGCATCCGGTGTAAATGCCCAGGCAGGTCTTAGCGCAGAATATTATGTTGATGCTGATGGGAAAATACAGTTTGCAAATGCACAGCCGGAGTGGAAAGAGTCTTTAGAAGTACTGCATAAGTGGTATGAGATGGGATTGATAGATCAGGACTCTTTTACTATGAATGATGATGCACTTCGCACAAAGGTATTGAATAATGAAATTGGTGTTTCAATTACAGCAATGAGCCAGTTAACAAACTGGTGTCTGGATGCAGAAAAGCAAAATCCGGGTGCAGTGTGGGTTGGAATGGAATATCCCAGAGTAGCAGCAGGAGTTCCAACATCAAGAATCCAGGGTGGTAATAGAAGTGGTAGTTTTGTCGCAGTAATCACGAAGGAATGTACCGAAGAGAAAATGATCACTGCATTAAAGTGGTTGAACTACGGATATACAGAAGATGGATTCATGTACCAGAACTTTGGTACCGAAGGTACAAACTATACGTTAGATTCTGATGGAAAACCGCATTGGACAGATTTGATGAAAAATGATCCGGATGGTTTAGAGCAGGCAATTATCAAGTACACAGGTACTTATTCATCTGCTTTAGGCGGTATTCAGTCAACTGATATGGTGCTGATCAAGAATCATGAAACAGCAGCAGAAGCAGTTTATAAATGGGCTCAAAATACTGATAATAGTAAATATTTGCTTCCTTCACTTGCGATGACTGACGAAGAAAGTCTTGTTATAACTGATGTTGCAACGCCGATTAAGGCATATGTCGGGGAAATGGCTTTGAAATATGTATTGGGTGAAGCTTCTCTTGATGATTTTGATGCATTTGTAGCAGAATTAGACAAAATGGGACTTCAGAAATGTCTTGATGCTTATCAGGCAGCATATGATCGTTATTTAGCAAGATAATTTAAAGAGCAATGGTCGGAGCTACAATACACGTAGTTCCGACCATTAAATATAGGAGTAAAAATATGTTATCAAAAGGTAAATTAAAAAA
The DNA here is from genome assembly GCA_017465845.1 of Lachnospiraceae bacterium. Classification (GTDB taxonomy): domain Bacteria; phylum Bacillota; class Clostridia; order Lachnospirales; family Lachnospiraceae; genus Acetatifactor. The sequence continues at coordinate 18,853 of JAFTVH010000109.1, forward strand.
AGATTTTCATAAAAATAAGTATAAGTACATCATGGTGATTCCTGTTCTTATCTATTTGTTTTTGTTTTGTTATAAACCAATGTATGGAGTTATCATTGCGTTCCAAAGATATCGTCCTACACTTGGAATTGCCAGAAGTCCGTGGGTTGGTCTTGATAATTTTGTTCGCTTTTTTAAAGATGTTAATTTCTGGAGGGTTGTAAGAAACACTTTTACGATTAGCTTTTTATCAATATTGTTCACTTTTCCGGCCCCTATTTTGCTGGCTCTTCTTTTAAATGAGGTGAGAGTTTCCTGGTTCAAACGCTTAGTACAGACCGTTACTTATTTACCGCATTTTATTGCAATGGTTGTAGTTTGCGGTCTTGTAAATCGCTTTTGTCAAAGTGATGGACTTATAAATGATTTAATTGCATTCTTTGGCGGTGAAAGAAGTAATTTATTAATAAAAACAAATATGTTTTATCCTATTTACATACTTTCGGATATCTGGAAAGAGGTAGGTTGGAATTCAATTATTTATTTGGCAACTTTAGCAAGTATTGATCAGGAGCAGTATGAAGCTGCAAGAATTGACGGTGCCGGAAGAATACAGCAGATGTGGTATATTACGTTGCCCGGGCTGTTACCTACAATATCGATGCTGTTGATCTTGAGACTTGGTAATATTTTAGGAGTCGGACAGGAAAAAATATTACTTCTTTACAATGAGATGACTTACGAGGTTGCTGATGTCATTTCTACATTTGTTTACCGAAAGGGTTTGAGTGATGCCGATTATAGTTATAGTACTGCAATCGGATTGTTTGACTCAATTATTAATATTGTTTTTTTAGTTGGGGCTAATAAGATCAGTAAGAAGTTAGGACAGAGTGGTCTATTCTAAAACATAATGGAGGGAAAATGATATGCATAAAAGAAAAAATGCTGAAGACATTATATTAGATGGCATCATATACATAATATTAATTCTGCTTGCCTTGGCGACATTCTATCCGATGTGGTATGTATTGATAGCTTCTTTTAGCTCCGGTACCCATATTGCAGCAAGCGGGGGACTGCTTTTGTGGCCGGGAGACTTTAATATTGAAGCCTATAAGCTTACATTCGCTCATCCGCTTTTGATCAGAAGCTTTTGCAATAGTCTGGCGGTATTAGTACTTTCCCTGCCGATCAATATTTTGTTGACAGTACTTTGTGGGTATTTTATGGCAAGTGCAGGAATGGTGTGGAAAAAATATATTGTGGGGATCATTATGTTTACAATGTTTTTCAGTGGTGGGCTGATTCCTAAATTTTTGAACGTGCAAGACTTAGGATTATATAATTCTATTTGGGCCCTGGTTTTACCCGGAGCAATGAGTGTATATAATGCAATCATTTGTAAAACTGCTATAGAGGGAATACCATATAGTTTGGTAGAATCAGCATATATTGACGGAGCCAGTGATATCGCAGTTATGCGTAAAATTATTTTGCCCTTAATAAAACCAACGATGGCGGTACTGTTACTTTACTATGGTGTATCACATTGGAATGCATGGTTCAGCGCATCAATCTATATTAAGGATGCAGAAAAATTACCGATACAGAACATTCTGCGGGCGGTTTTAATAAGTAATACCAAGCTGACGGAAAGCTTTGGAGATAGTTATAATGCATATGCAGATGCCATGCAGTATGCGGCAATTGTAATTATCACAGTACCTATCATGTGTGTATATCCTTTCCTGCAAAAGCATTTTACGAAAGGTGTTATGATTGGAGCGGTTAAAGGATAGGAAAGGATTGGATTGATAATGAGTAATTTTATTTTAAATGTTATTCATAGACCTGAACTTGTTCCGGAGTATTCATCTACAATTTTAGGACAAGGTAAAGAGGAGAATCTGGCAAATAAGGCGGTAATAATAGAATCACTTGATATTTTTAAAGTACAGCAGAGGCTGGCTCATGAGAATGGTCTGAAAGTTACTATTCAGATGACATATGCTGCTCTGTTCAATGAGGAAGCAGTTGAGATTGCAAAGCATGATCATGAAATGTATGGAGATGAAATTGCATTATCTCTTTTAGGACTTCCATGTGAGGAATTTCGTAGGAAATACAAGACTAAGGATTTTTGCATTTGGATGTTTTCCTTAGAAGATAAGAAAACAATCATACAAGAAGTATTTGAAAAGTTCTATGAAAAATTCGGATTTTATCCGAAATCAACAGGTTCGTATTATTTAGATGCGGATTCCATTAATTTTATAAAAGAAAAATATCCAATAGTAAAGTGTGCAGTTGCAACCTGCTGGGAAGAGGGACCTAAGACATATCATACCTGCAATAATTCCTGGTACACATTATTTGACGGTGGCCCCTGGGCACCATGGATTCCATCAAAACAAAATACGCACGCACCGGCAGCGAATAAGGAAGAAGACAGCGGTATTGTTGCCATTCCGCATTTGTCAAGAGATTTAATTGCATGCTATGACGGAAATGGTTCCAACTTTGGTACACATCCACAGAATGTGTTAAGAGGAATGATTTATGATACCGATACATGGGAGTATCCTTATCTTTATAATTTAATTGACCAATATCGTTCCCTGGAAAAGTATAATAACGGTTATGCATATAATATGATGTTTGTCGGTCCGGGCTGGATGAATAAAAAGGGACGCTGGGAAGCGCCATATGAACTATTAGTTAAATCTTATAGTGATGGCTGCAAATATTATGGTCAGTTAAAAAAGGAGGGTAAGCTTACAGATATGACAATGTCAGAATTTGCTGACTATTATAGAGAGAAAAAGCATTATACAGAACCGGAATGCGCACTTTGGAGGGATATCCTGTATGGCTCGGATAAACAGTTGTTCTGGTATTGTGATCCATATATGAGAGCATGTGTAAATATGGACCAGGGTGGTGCAATTGTGGATCTTCGCCCATATACAGCGAAATTAAAGTGGGAAGTAGGTATTGGAACGAAGCACGTACAAGATGCATCTTATCCATTTTTAATTCAGGAAAAATATCGTGCAGGCTACTTTACGCACTATGCGGGAGAAGGGACTATTCGCAGTGCGAAGGTTTGTTACAAGGGTGAAGAAGTGGATTTGTGCCTTTGCAGAACAAAAGGACATTTTTCAGAAGAGAAAAATACAAATGGAATAGCAACTCGTGTTTTGACATTGAATCCGGTGGAGATAGAATTCGAAGGTTTGACAATAAAGCTTCAAACAAAGGAATATTTTGAAGAGGGTACCGGTTCTGTTCGGATTGAAAGAAGTATTTTAGATATGAGTGACCCGGCTGAGAAGGTGGAAATCAATGAATACATGGTTGCATGCTACGGTACAACAGAATATCCGGAGGATATGACAGGCATCACTTTGACAGTAGTCGGCGATACAACCGAAAGCATCAATTATGCTTACAAATGTCGTGAAGCACAGGCAACAAATGCTACGTTAGTTTCGGCAGTGATCCCTGCTATCGAAACAAAGGTATCTATGACTGCGAAGGATGATGCGACAGGTTATATCAAAGAGGGTTATGCGTTCTCGCCAATGTTTACATTGGGATATAAAAAAGTGCTATCGAATAAGGAGGTATTCTCAACATGGCTCAATCTGGAAAAGGCAGATTAAATTTTAGATGTCCTTCCTGCTTTATGCGTGATTTAGATGTTGATATGTTTTTTGATAAGGAAAAGCAGGAATATTATTGTATTCGTTGCCAGTATTCCGGTGACGAGCAAGATGTTTTAGCTAAAAATGAATTAGTGCGCTTTCGCTATCGGTCAATGCATACGAGATATAAAAAATTTGAGTTAGAATAAAGTTTGATAGGGAATGATAGGTATGAATGTATTATTTATTGGCAATAGCTATACGTTTTACAATGATATGCCACTCTTGTTTGAAAAATTATGTATTCAAAACGGTCATGATATGAATGTAAATTCTGTGACACATGGTGGACATAAACTTTATGAATTCGTTGATAATCATGATCAATACACAAAACAAATAGATGATTTTATAAAATATAAAAAATTTAATATATGCTTTTTACAAGAGAATAGCACATTCTCTGTACTGGAGAGTAACTCTTTTATGGATGGAGTTTCCCGCCTGATAGAAAAACTCAGTAATTCAGTTGATAAGTTTGTACTATACGAAACATGGGGAAGAAAAAGTGGCAGTGAAGTGTTGGGAAAGAATAACTGGACCAATAAAAGCATGACCTTTGATGTTGCAAGAGCTTATGAAAGCGTCTCCCAAGTATTAGGGATTCCGATATCTCATGTAGGACTAAACTTTTATGACATTTACCATAATCATAAAGAGATAAATTTATACAATGAAGACCGGTCGCATCCTTCATATGAAGGCAGTTGTCTTGCTGCACTTACACATTATGTAACGATATTTGGTGAATTCCCTGAGAGGACAGATGAACTGGGATTATCTTCGGGAGTAATTTCCATATATAAGGACGTAATTATCAAAAGACATCTAAATAAATATATTGAGAATAATTACGAACAATTGATAGAACTTATCAGGAAGCTCTGTCGCATACCTGCCCCATCCTTTGGGGAGCAGAATAGAGCGGAGTTTTGTAAAAGCTGGCTGGATAGCATTGGAGCTCGGGAGGTATACATCGATAAGGCAAACAATGTTATTTTTCCTGTAAACTGCGAAAAAGACAGCAGTATAACTGTTTTTGCTGCACATACGGATACTGTTTTTCCTGACACCCAGCCGTTGGAATACAGGGAAGACGAGGAGAGAATATATTGTCCCGGTGTAGGTGATGATACTGCAAGTGTGGCAGTGCTTCTCATGACTGCAAAATACTTTGTGGAACATAATATCAGACCTGAAAAGGGAGTACTGTTTGTCTGTAATTCTTGCGAAGAGGGACTGGGAAATCTTGCCGGGACGAGAAGATTATTTAAAGACTTTGAGAACCGTATTGAAAAGTTCATTAGTTTTGACAGCAACATTAACAGGATAAGTAATCTCTGCGTAGGTTCACATAGGTATGAGGTTGAGGTAAGAACCCAGGGTGGGCATTCCTTCCAGAAGTTCGGAAGAAAAAATGCAATTTCCCAATTGGCCGAAATAATCCTAAAAATATATAAAATCAGGATTCCGGAAAAAGAAAATGCCAGAACTACCTATAATGTAGGAATTATAGAAGGCGGAACAAGTGTAAATACCATTGCACAGTATGCGAGAATGTTGTGTGAGTATCGTTCTGATGATAAGGAATGTCTGGAAACAATGCGTAGGGAATTTGCAAAAATATTTGACAGCGCAAAATCAGATGAAGTAGAGGTGCGGGTAACCAGAATAGGTGATCGTCCGTGTGCCGGCGAAATAGATGCGAATATGCAGCAGGGACTTACTAATGCTTGCAGGAATATAGTAGAGTCTGTAAGCAGCATGGTAGTAGAGCTGAAATCGGCATCCACAGACTGTAATATTCCGCTGTCGCTGGGAATACCTGCTGTATGCATCGGTGTATTCATGGGTGAAGGTGCCCACACAAGGGAAGAATTTATTGAAAAAAGCTCCCTTAAGCCAGGATTAGAGATCGCAATCAGGACAGCCTGTGAATTTATCGAATAAATGAAAGGAAGGTTTCATATGAAGAGAATTTTAACATTGCTGCTGACAGTGGTTATGGCAGTGACATCTGTACCTGTAACAAGCTATGCAACAGAGTCCGAGTCTAAGGTATATGTAGATGTCAGAAATAATGGAACAGATGGTTTTACATTAGGCGCTGATTACACTCTTGAAGGAAGCGTGATTACGGCTGCAAAAACGGATGCAAACCCCAATATTATAGGATTCCTGTCATTACGGCAGATGCTTCTAATGATTGCAATGTAGTTATAACGCCTGCAGAAAGCTTTGATGAGTATACTGTGATTAAGGTAAGTTGGAAAGATTATCCGAAATCTTCCAGAACATACAGAATTAAATTCAGTGTAATGGATGAACTCACGGATATAACGGTAGACGGGCAGACATGGGATCGGCTTCAGGTGTGGAATCACTTTGCAAGTGATGAACCGGAAGAAGCGCATCCGGCAACGAAGGCATCCGACAACGACACACAGGCGGAGTCAAGATGGGCTGCATCCGGTGAACAGTGGATATGCCTTGATCTTGGAACCAAGAAAGAATTTTCTGCATTAGGGCTTACCTGGTGGAATGGCAGTAGTGTTAACTCTTGGAACTCCATTACAGAATTTGCTGTGCTGGCTAAGGAAACAGATAGTCAATTATCGGATGAAGGTGTTACTACTGTTCCAACGATATCAGGTGAAGATAGTAATGATGAAACGATAGAGCATGGCAACCATGAATCATCTTCATATGTTCCTCAAACACCTGGGGTAGATGATAGTGACGAACCAACAAAGAATAACAATATTGATACTGATTCAACAGTTCCTTCATCACCTAGTGAAGATGATAGTGAGGAAACAACAACTGGTAACAGTAGTAAATCAGACCCAACTGTTTCATCGACACCGGAGACAGAGGATAATGAGGAATCGATGGATAATGAAAGCAGTGAATCAGATTTAACTGTTTCTCCGATATCAGATGATTACTTTGAAGAAAGGTTCTAAGAGAATCGACTTTAACACAACCATTGACTGGCATGAGGATCATGTGCTCTTAAAGGCTGCTTTCCCTGTGGATATTCGCAGTACTAATGCAACCTATGACATCCAGTTTGGTAATATAGAGCGTCCGACCCATCACAACACCAGCTGGGATGCTGCGAAGTTCGAAGTGTGCGCACATAAGTGGGCAGACCTGTCAGAAGGTGACTATGGTGTGAGTATCCTGAATGACTGTAAGTATGGCTATAGTGTGGAAGAGAATGTGATGAAGATATCTCTGCTTAAGGCAGCAACTTATCCCAATCCAGAGGCTGACAGAGGCATGCATCAGTTTACCTACTCTTTGTATACACACAAGGGAGGGCCCGGAACATGATACCTTGGAGCATATTGCTCTGAGTTAAGTCCCTGGGCTTTCCTTTTTGCTTTCCATTGAAAATGCCGGAGAACTATGATAAAATTTCACTTGATTGGTGCAGGCAGAAGAAAGCTGAACATACTTCGGGATTGTAAGGCGAACGGAGAAAAGCGAGGAATACAATATGAAATTATTAATTATCAGACATGGTGACCCTGATTATAGCATAGATTCTCTCACAGATAAAGGCTGGACGGAAGCAGAGTATCTTTCACAGAAGCTGGTAAAGCTGGATATCAAAGATATCTATGTATCCCCTCTTGGAAGAGCGAAAGATACAGCATCCTGTACGCTGAAAAAGCTGGGCAGAACTGCACAGGAGAAAGAATGGCTGAGAGAATTTGCTCCTCAGATATGGCGTCCCGATGTGCCGGAAAGGAAAAAGAATGCATGGGACTGGTTGCCCCAGGACTGGGCTGTGCAGGAACAGTTTTATCATTATGATCAGTGGTGGAAATGTGATGCCATGAAAGAGGGCGAAGTAAAGCAGGAATATGACTGGGTAACGGCGGGCTTTGATGAAGTGCTGGCAGAACATGGTTATGTCAGAGAAGGTCATTTCTATAAGGCAGAAAAAGCCAACAATGATACGCTGGTTTTCTTCTGCCACTTCGGATTAGAATGTGTACTTTTAAGTCATCTGCTCAATATTTCACCCATGGCATTATGGCATGGTGCCTGTGCGGCACCTACCTCAGTGACTACTGTAGTGACTGAGGAGCGAAGGAAAGGAATCGCGTACTTCAGGATGAGCTCCTTTGGTGACACTTCCCATTTGTATGCAAATGGTGAGGTACCGGCTTTTGCGGCCAGATTTTGCGAGTGTTTCGATAATGAGGAAGAGAGGCATGACTGAGAATGGCAGTAAATAAGGTGGGTATCAGTACGCTGTGCTATATTGAACGGGATGGACAATATCTGATGCTGCACAGGACAGTGAAGAAAAATGATGTGAACAAAGATAAATGGATCGGTGTGGGCGGTCACTTTGAAGATGGTGAAAGTCCTGAGGAGTGCGTGCTGCGCGAAGTGAAGGAGGAGACAGGCTATACACTGACTTCTTACCGCTATCGCGGGCTTGTAACGTTCGTATCCGGTTCGGGAGAAATTGAATATATGTCTCTTTTTACGGCAGATGGTTTTGAAGGTGAGCCAATTGAATGCGATGAAGGAGAACTGGAATGGGTGCCTATCGAAAAGGTGTGGAGTCTGAATATTTGGGAGGGCGACAAGATCTTTTTCAGACTGTTGGACGAAGAAATTCCTTTTTTCTCACTGAAGCTGGTTTATGACGGATGTGGGAAACTGGTGGATGCTTCCTTGAATGGGAAACCCATGGAGCTGTTTGATATTTTAAAGGAAGATGGCAGCAAAAGCGGTATTGTAAGAGAACGGGGCGTGGCCCATAGGGAGGGAAGCCTGCACCCCACGGCACATGTCTGGATTGCCAGAGAAGTGGAGCCGGAAAGATTCCAGCTCTTATTGCAAAAGCGCAGCGAACATAAGGATGCTTATCCGGGATGCCTGGATATTTCTTCAGCCGGTCACGTCAGTGCAGGAGATGATTACTTGGAGTCTGCTGTTCGAGAAATGGCGGAAGAACTGGGGATCCATGCAGAAGCTCAGGAGCTGGAGGAGGTTGGTCAACGTCATGTTTATCATGAGACGGAATTTTATGGAAAGCCTTTTAGAGACCATGAGATCAGTAAAATATATTTGTATCGGAAGCCGGTGGAAATAGAGGCACTTACACTTCAGGAGTCTGAGGTGGAAGCAGTAGTCTGGATGGATTATAAAGATTGCCTTAGAATAATTAAGGACCAGTCGGTGAAGAACTGTCTGATGGAAGAAGAAATACGGATGATTGGTAACTATCTGGGGATATAAGTATTTGGAGACTCAGTGTATCTGGAAGAGAGCCGGATGCAAAAGGCTCAAATTCTTTTAGAAAGAAGATTACAATTGAAAATGGAAGAGCATCTTTGTCCTCCCGACACAAAGGGAGATAAAGGACAAGATGTGCAGTAACAGAAAATATGAATATCGGATAGAACCTGCCGCAGCTTTCGAAATCCTGCGCTATTGTGCGGGATGCGGCAGGAAAACGGAATATTGCAGTACGGGGAACTTTCGGGTCAATGCCAATGGCAGGAAAGTGGATGTGTGGCTGATCTATCAGTGCAAAAAATGCCGCCACACCTGCAATCTGACAGTGTATGAGCGAAGAAATCCCACGACAATTCCACAGAAAGAGTATGAAGCTTCACTTGCATTTGACGGAGAGTAGGGTTATAATAGGCCCATCTCAATAAAAGGAGCCACAAAATGAGCAAAATTCAGTTAGTAAAACTGAACAGGGACGACGATAGGTAGCGTTTGTAGCTGTGAACTTTCACAGGTACAAACGCTTATTGTGTTGTACCTGTGTGGGATGGCTTATGATACAAGGAATAAGAGACTACATTGGTAATGGATGATTTGCCGATGGGGTCTCTTTTTTGTATACCGAAATAAAACACTTATCCGGGTTGACCTCAAAGGCACTTAAGCTTTATAATGGTTACGAGTGTTAGGAGGAAATGACATGTTGGCATATACCTATGTAGAAAAAGGAAAATTTAAATTACTTGATAAACCGGAACCGGTTATTATAGATGAGAAAGATGCCATTGTAAAAGTTACGCTTGCAAGTATCTGTACCAGTGATCTTCATATCAAGCATGGCTCTGTACCACGTGCAATCCCGGGTATTACCGTGGGACATGAGATGGTAGGTATTGTGGAAAAGGTGGGAAGTGAAGTCACTGCAGTGAAGCCGGGAGACCGTGTCACTGTCAATGTGGAAACTTTTTGTGGAGAATGTTTCTTCTGCAAGCATGGGTATGTGAATAACTGCACCGATCCGGATGGCGGCTGGGCATTGGGATGCCGCATTGACGGCGGTCAGGCACAGTACGTCCGTGTGCCCCATGCAGACCAGGGATTGAACAAGATACCGGACAGTGTAAGCGACAGACAGGCACTTTTCGTTGGTGATGTGCTTGCTACCGGTTTCTGGGCTGCCGGAATCTCTGAAATTAAGAAGGATGACACGGTATTGATTATCGGAGCCGGTCCTACGGGCATATGTACTCTGCTTTGCGCCATGCTGAAGGAGCCGAAGAGGATTATTGTCTGCGAGAAAGATGCACAGCGTCTTGCCTTTGTGCGTAAGCATTATCCTCAGGTGTTGACTGTGGAGCCGGAGCAGGTAAAGGATTTTGTGAGAGAAAACAGTGACCACGGCGGCGCAGATGTGGTGCTTGAGGTGGCAGGAACGGAGGATACCTTCCGTCTTGCCTGGGAATGCGCCAGACCCAATGCAGTGGTGACCATTGTGGCTCTGTATGATGGTCCACAGATGTTGCCCCTTCCTGACATGTATGGAAAGAATCTTACTTTTAAGACCGGCGGGGTGGATGGCTGTGACTGCGAGGAAATACTGGAGTTGATCGCTCAGGGAAAGATTGATACAGAGCCGCTGATTACGCATACGTATCAGCTGAAGGATATAGAGGCTGCCTATGAACTGTTTGAGGGAAAACAGGACGGTGTCATGAAGGTGGCAGTGAAGTGCGAAGTGTATTAAGAGAACAAAATTTGGAGAAAAAAGGATTTTAAAGGAGATTATGTGATGAATGCATTTGGTGGTAAAGTACCGGAAGGATTGAAAGTATGGAAGCAGACAGATATCGATCACCGCAAAATGGGGAGAAATGATCCCTGCTGGTGCGGCAGCGGCAGAAAATATAAGCAGTGTCACTGTAATTTTGACGATAAGCTGGAACTGATGAAGCGTCAGGGACACATCGTGCCTTTTAGGTCTATGATCAAGACGAAGGAGCAGATTGAAAAAATCAAAGAAAGCGCCAAGATTAATATTGCAGTGCTTGATTATGTGGAGGCTCATATCAAAGCCGGTGTTACCACTGAAGAAATCGATAAGTGGGTTCATGACGAGACCATAAAGAGAGGCGGTATCCCCGCGCCTTTGAATTATCAGGGATACCCCAAGAGCGTATGCACCTCCATCAATCATGTAGTATGTCACGGCATCCCTTCCCCTGATGTGGTGTTAAAAGAGGGCGATATCGTCAATGTGGATGTTTCCACGGAATATAAAGGATATTTCTCAGATTCGTCCCGCATGTTCTGCATCGGTGAGGTGTCGGCAGAGAAGAAGCGCTTGGTGGAGAAAGCCCGGGAATGTATCCAAGTAGGACTGGAGCAGGTGAAGCCTTGGGGATTCCTTGGGGATATGGGACAGGCAATTAATGATTTTGCCAAAGAAAACGGTTACAGTATTGTGAGAGATATCGGTGGTCATGCAATCGGGCTGGAATTCCATGAGGATCCCTGGGTCAGTTATGTATCCAGACGGGGAGAAGAGATGGTCATGGCGCCGGGACTGATGTTTACCATTGAGCCGATGGTAAATATGGGAAGCGAAGAGATTTATGTGGATGATTCAGATGGCTGGACTGTTTATACAGAAGATGGATTGCCTTCTGCACAGTGGGAGGTTCAGGTGCTGGTGACAGAGGAAGGTTATGAGATAATTGCATACTAGTAATCTGTATATATAATATAGTAACAGTTCAGACAAGTCCGTATGTGGGGCTGTTGCAGAACGATTGATTTTTGAAATTATTCTGCCGGTACTCCGTAAACAAAGAGAATCCAGGACCTAATCTTTTAAAAAGACTGGGCTTCCTGGATTTTTTGGAGTGCATTTTTCTGTACCGTTATTTAACTTGCAAAACTACCTTTCCGACATTCTGGCCCTTATAAAGAATGTCATGTGCTGCCTCAGCTTCGTTATGTGAAGTACAGCGTGTATTGTCGGCTTAACTTCGCCGGACTCAATTTTCGGGAATACCTTTTCAATTAATTCCCTTAAAATCTGTGCTTTAACCTCGGGGGCTCTTGGACGGAGAGTGCTACCGATAATTCTAACATTTCGTACATAGATATTTTTAAGGTCAATTTCGGTTTTCTTTCCGGCAAGTGCAGCTATCATTATCCATCTTGCACCATGTGTTAAATAATGAATGCATTTGCCCATTATTTCACCTCCAAGACAGTCAATTGCGACATCTGCACCATGTCCGTTTTCGAGTTCTTCTTTTAAAACAAAAAGAAAATCACCTATTTTTTATTCATGCACGTTCGTCCCACAACATTTCAGTATAATTTTATATAATTCAAGCTCATAATCATAATCCCACGGATTTTCTTTATCACCTCTCACATATGATGCAAATCCTGCTATCATATTGTCATATCTGTCAAATACTTCTGTTAAACATTTCTCAATTTTTTTGTCCCAGGTTGTATCAAAGTTTTCTTTGAAATGTGTTCTTTCAGCCGGATAATTTACGTTTTCTTCAAGAGGCTTTACCTCCACCACACCTTTTGTTCCGGTCACAACAAGCTGACGTCTCAAAAAACCGCCACGCTCAATGTCGGTTGTTTTTGCAAAAGATACTCCGTTTTTATATTCAAAAACCGTCATTCCGAAGTCTATGCTGCCAATATTTTCAAGCCCTGTACTTTTATTAAGCGGAATAATCCGCTCGGGAATTCCCTGAATTTGTAAAATTAAATCTATCAAATGACAACCGAGAAAAAACATTATTCCACTGGGAAAGTTCTTAAGCCAGCTTCTGATCTCTGCTGAATGGTATCCGCTCATATGGGCCTCAACGCTTATTATCTCACCAAGCTCACCTGCCTTAACCCTGTCAATAAGGTTGCTTATATACGGATTATATCTGTACATATATCCGGTGTGAAGTACTGTTTTGTTTTTCTTTACAGTTTCAATAAGTTTCTCAAAATCAGAAAGAACGATACCACCGGGTTTTTCCATATGTATATGTTTTTTATGTTCAGCCGCAAGCAGTGCATATTTTGTTAAATAAATTTCTTCGGTTTCTATTGCAACTGCCTCGATCTCCGGGTTTTGCATAATTTCATCAACTGTAAGTTCAGGGTACCCTTTAAATTCTTCCATATGATTCGGAAATTTTTCTTTTTCGTTCTCTGGCATTGCATATCCGTAAATCTCAAATATATCGCTTTGCTTTTTTAGGCTATTCCATATTGCAGTTCCATGACTATTATGACTTGTTCCTATTTGGGCAATTCTAATTTTCCTCATAACTTTATCTCCAATCAAATTGAACTAATATCGGGAATTTTTTATCATTAACTAAACGAGTATAAACTTCCGTGCATTGTTCAGGTTTATGCGTTTCTTTAATCATTCCCTTTATGTCTAACCTTCCGCCTGACATCAATTTCAGTACTGCTTTAATATCATCCCTGTGAGTAAACCAACCCGGATGAGATTCAATCTCCGGTCTTGCTATTGTATGTGCACCAATAAGAGTGATACCCGGCCCGTGAACTTTCCTGTAATAATCTATCGTGAAATCAGAGCTTCTTGTACAGCCAAGCAATGCAACTCTACCGAACCTTGCCATGCAATCAAGTGCACCATCAAGTCCGCTACCTACACCGGTTACTTCGATACAAACATTTGCACCACCATTTGTTACCTCTTTCACCTTGTCCGCAAACCCTTCTTCGAATGGGTCAAAAGTAAAGTCGGCACCATTTTTCAGAGCTTCCTCTCTGCGTTCTTTAACGGGGTCAACCGCAACGATCGGAACTGCTCCGGCAACACGCGCCAGCTTAACGCCAAGCTGCCCCAAAAGCCCAAGTCCCATTATCAACACCGACTCACCAAATTCAAGTCTTGTTTTTCGGATTGCAGCCATCGGAAAAGTTGTTATAAAGGCAACTGCCGCTTCTTGCATAGACAGATTATCATCCTCTATTTTTATAATATTCCCCTCTTCTAATACGTTGTATTCTGAATGAGTGCTCCAATACATTGCAACTCTGTCACCCGGTTTAACTGATGTTACACTTTCTCCTACCTCTTCAACTATTCCGGAAGAGCAATATCCAGATATCCTTGGAAATACGACACTTGCGCTGTTGCTTGCCGATACATTTGGATCTCCGATTATATTCGCTCTTTCTGTTCCACAGCTTACAGTAGAAAACTGCGTTTTTACTTTTACAAGTGTCCCGCTCACTTGTTTTATCTCGTTCTCCAACAATTCGGCTGTATTTGGTTTTGTAAATACAATTTGTTTTGTTTCCAAAATAATCACCTCTGAAAATTTCATTTAAGATGATTATAATGTATTAAAAAGTGTGTAACAATATGATATAATGTACAAAAACACCACTATTCTGCAATAAGGAGATTAACATGCAAAATAACTGTCTAATTTCAAACTATTCTTTTCATTTGTATAATTATCAGGGTATCCATTCAGCAGGCCCTAAAGTATATTTTTATAATCCATGTATAGGATATGTAAAAAAGGGCTATGCAAAATTTTTTTATAAAGGTCAGATCTTATACGCTTATGAGGGTGACTTGATTTATATTGCATACGGAACAAAATATCACTCCGTATGGAGTGGGTCACCCGATATTGAATGGTATTCAATAACTTTCGCTTTCAAATCTCAATATGAGTTTTACGAATACCAATTTCAGATATTAAAGGATTATCCTTCTGAATTATTTGATAAAATGAATGAAACTTACGAAAATTCATATATGCTGTCTGTATCATATTTTTATCAGCTTCTTGATGATATTTACCAAAAACTCGAAACCACTTCGGAGACTGTGTCATATTTGACGATTGAGCCTGCGGTTGAATACATAGAAAATAACTATAACCAAAGTATTTCCATAAGCACACTTGCCAATCTTTGTCATTGCAGCGAATCGGGATTTTTTAAACTGTTCCGAAAATCAACAGGGGTTACACCCATTGCATACAAACATAACATTATGATTCAGCACTCACTTGACCTGCTTTCGCATACAAATCTTTCTATTGAGGAAATAAGCACTCGCGTAGGTTTTTCTTCATCAAATTATTTCAGAAAAATATTTATAAAATTAACTGGTAAAACGCCAAAGGAGTTACGGTAAATATAATTTCAGTATTTTTGTCCGGTAGTGTAACAAGCAGGGAAGATGTATCGCACATTCCTATAATTTTGGATACCCTAAGACCTTAAAAAACGGAACGACACGCAGGTCTTTCCCTACAATGTGGTTCGTCGGAAAACGACGAACCCTACGATAAAAGGGGCTGTCGGGAAATAGATAGTCCAAAATTGGGGCTGTCGCACTAAGTAATTAGTGCCCAGCTCCTTTTCTGTGCAAAAAATAACTGCCGGATCTCGAAAAAATCCGGCAGCTGGTGTAAAATATATTCATGCCAATAAATAAAATTTTACAAAAAGATTATACTCAAAATACCAGCGGATTTCAACTACTTCTTCCGCTAAATTTATCTTGTATGATCCCTGAGAATGATTCTGTCAGGCTGCTGAGTCGGTTTGTGGAGGAGATGGATTTGACCGACCTATATTCAACGTATGAACGTATACCTGAAAATCTGCCGCCCCGCAGGATGCTCAAGATCGTACTCTATTCTTACATGAATGGTGATTTTTCTTCACGCTCCATGCAGCGCAACTGCCTGAGAGACATTAATTTTATGTATCTTTTAGAAGGTGCAAAAGCTCCGGATCATGCTACCTTCGCACGTTTCCGCACACTGCATTTTGCACCATGTGCCGCCAGCATCATGGCCCAGATGACAAACTTCCTTTACGAGATCGGCGAGATTTCCGGAGAATTTATTTTCATAGACGGCACAAAGATTGAAGCCTGTGCCAATAAATATACGTTTGTATGGAAAAAAGCAGTTACCAAAAGTCTTGCGAAGCTTCTGGACAAACTGGCTTCTTTTGTAGCTGAATGCGAGGAAGGTTACGGCCTGCGTATCGTGTATAATAATCAGGTACAGATGAGGCATGTGAAAAAGCTGCGCAAGAAACTGTATGCACTGAAAAAATCAGAAGGCATCGTTTTTGTGCACGGTCCGGGCAAAAGGAAATCTCCGCTGCAGAAAAGCATCGAAACCCTGGAAGGATATCTTGATAAACTGAAAGAATACACGCAGAAGATCCATAACTGCGGTAACCGCAACAGTTATTCCAAGACTGACAATGATGCCACATTTATGCGCATGAAAGAGGATGCCATGGGAAACGGCCAGTTGAAGGCCGGCTATAATCTCCAGCATGGTGTGGATTCCGAGTATATCACCTGGCTTACCATCGGTCCCCAGCCCACGGATACCACGACGCTGATCCCTTTTCTGAAGGAAATGGAGGAACATTTAGCGTTCAAATATAAGAAGATTGTTGCGGATGCAGGGTACGAAAGTGAAGAGAATTATCTGTACTTTGATGAGAACGAACAACTGTCCTTCATAAAACCGGCAAACTACGAGATTTCCAAGACCCGCAGATACCGGAATGACATCGGGCGTGTAGAGAACATGGATTATGATGAGGAGCAGGACTGTTATACCTTTAAAAACGGAAAGAAACTTACTGTGGTGGGCGTAAAGAAAGACAAGACAGCCACCGGCTATGTCCGGGAGAAAACGCAGTACCGCGGTGAAGACTGCAGCGGATGTCCTCATAAAGCAGCCAGCATAAAAGGCAACAACTGTAAGACCTCATTAGAGGAACGGACAAAAAATCTGGAAGTATCCAAACGCTTTAAAGAATACCGCAAGGAAGATCTGGAAAGGATTCTTACAGAGGAAGGATGCCGTCTGCGACTGAACCGCAGTATTCAGGCAGAAGGCTCTTTCGGTGAGCTTAAGCAGGATATGGGATTCCGCCGGTTCTTATGTCGTGGCACACAGAATGTGTTGGCAGAAAGCACGCTGCTGGCCATGGCACACAACATAAACAAGCTGCACCGGAAAATCCAGGATGACCGTACCGGAACACATCTGTTCCAGTTAAAAAAAGCTGCATAATTTTAAGCTTTCAAAATAGCTTCTTAAAAAAGCTCGGCAAAAGCTGCGGAGCTTGTAAAAGTGCGCTCTTTTGACAGATTTGCCTTCCAGAAAGCCCTTGATGATCGCATAGAGGGGCAAAAAGATGCTGCCGCATCTATGATTTTTCAATCATTGATGCGGCAGCCCCATGTATGGACTTGTATTGAGCGCCGGAATATGAGCAAAGGTAGCTGCGAAGCAGCGGAAAGCGCCGCAGGCGCGGCTTTGCGAATGGCGCGTCTGAACTGTTATATAATATAGGGAATATATATAAATAATCTGAAAATTGGATTGACCTGATATTGCAAAAAAAGTATAATACAAACAGTAGATAAGCAATCAGAAAGAGCCGACGTCAGGCCGGCTCTTTTTCTAAGGAGGAAAATAAAATGGGAACTATCAATGTATTATCAATCGGAAACAGCTTCAGTCAGGACGCGCAGAGATATCTGCATGATCTGGCGAAAAGCGAAGGTGTGCAGATGGAGACGGTGAATCTGATGATCGGCGGTTGTTCTCTTGCCAGACATTTTCGGAATATGGCCGGGGATAAGAGGGAGTACACGCTGGAAGTAAATGGTCACAATGCATCAGGCTTTATGACCACCATTGCAGAGGCGCTGACCGCCAGGGATTGGGATTACGTGACACTGCAGCAGGTCAGTCATTTTTCTTATAAAGAGGACACCTATCAGCCCTATATCAGTGAACTGGCTAAGTATGTGCATTCTCTCTGTCCTAAGGCGAAGATTCTGATTCATCAGACCTGGGGGTATGAGACCGGCAGTGAACGAATCAGGAATCAGGGATTTGAGACCTTTGATGAGATGTTTGCCGAAGTGAAGAACTGTTATGATAAGGCCGCAGATGGTATTGCCGCAGATGGCATTCTGCCCAGTGGTACCGCTTTTGAGTATGCACTGCATCACGGAATTGAGAAGATTCACAGAGATACGTTCCATGCAAGTCTTGGAGTAGGCCGGTTCATCCTGGCTTTGGTGTGGTATAAATATATGACAGGCAACGATATCAGCAATGTAAAATATCATGATTTTGATGTGGAAATCTCTGAGGAGGAATATCAGATTGCGCTGGAAGCTGCAGAGTATGCGCTGAGTCGGGAATAAAAGGCAGTTGCCCATAAAAAAGGATAAGAAATAGCAGGATAATAAAACCGCCGAACCGATTTCTCATAAAGAGAAAAATCAGGTTCGGCGGTTTTGGTATGCTACAGTTCAATTGAACAGAACAGTTTTATTTATCCTTAATCTGTGAATGCAATGTCTGCAGAGAATGAACTTCTCCATTGCCGTTCTTCTGTACATACAGAATACCGTCAGCAGTTGCCTTGGCAGCAGCGATGGTGGTCATATAAGGAATCTTGTGCTTAATAGCAGCCTTACGCAGGTAGCTGTCGTCGCTGACTGCGTCCTGTCCAACAGGAGAGTTAACGATCAGGTCGATCTTGTCGTTGGTCAAAAGATCCAGTACGTTAGGACGACCTTCGCACAATTTCTTTACTTTCTCGGCAGCAACACCGGCCTCTGTAATGACATCGTAGGTATTGCCGGTTGCCAGAATGTGGAAGCCTGCCTCTGCAAAGCTCTTAGCCACTTCTACTACTTCTGCTCTATCCTTGCGGTTTACACTGATCAGTACAGTACCGCTTAAAGGCAGCTTGGACTGTGTAGCTTCCTGTGCCTTATAGAAAGCTTCACCTTCAGATACGGACAGTCCCAGAACCTCACCGGTAGAACGCATCTCAGGTCCCAGTACAGGGTCAACTTCCTGGAACATATTGAAGGGGAAGACAGCTTCCTTGACACCGTAGTAAGGGATATTCTGCTCTTTCAGCGCAGGCACGGGAGAAGGACGTCCGGTAATGTCTGCAGTAATGATATCAGTAGCCAAGGGTACCATGCGGATGTTGCAGACCTTGGATACCAGAGGCACGGTACGGGATGCTCTGGGGTTGGCTTCCAGTACATATACCTTATCATTTTCGATAGCATACTGCATGTTCATCAGACCCTTAACATGCATTTCTTCGGCAATCTTTCTTGTGTATTCCTTGATGGTCTTCACATTTTCCTCAGAAATATGCTTGGAAGGAATGATACATGCGGAGTCACCGGAGTGTACGCCGGCAAGCTCAATGTGTTCCATAACAGCAGGTACGAAAGCATGAGTACCGTCACTGATCGCGTCTGCTTCACACTCGGTAGCGTGATTTAAGAAGCGGTCAATCAGGATAGGACGGTCAGGGGTTACACCTACGGCTGCCTTCATATAAGCGGTCAGGTTAGCGTCATCATAGACAACTTCCATACCACGTCCGCCCAGGACGTAAGAAGGACGAACCATTACAGGATATCCGATCTTGTGGGCAATTTCCAGTGCCTCCTCTACGGTAGTAGCCATTCCGGATTCAGGCATAGGGATTTCCAGCTTGTCCATCATTGCGCGGAACAGGTCACGGTCTTCAGCCAGGTCGATGACTGCGGGAGCAGTTCCCAGGATGCGGACACCGTTCTTTTCCAGATCAGCAGCCAGGTTCAGAGGAGTCTGTCCGCCAAACTGAGCGATAACACCTACAGGCTGTTCTTTCTTGTAGATGCTCAGAACATCTTCCAGAGTCAGAGGCTCGAAATACAATTTATCGGAGGTGTCATAGTCGGTAGATACGGTCTCCGGGTTACAGTTGACGATAATGGTTTCAAAACCAAGCTTCTTCAGTGCAAGGGAAGCGTGTACGCAGCAGTAGTCAAATTCGATACCCTGTCCGATACGGTTAGGACCGCCGCCCAGGATCATGATCTTAGGCTTCTCGGTGTTGACAGGATTCTTGTCTGCTGCATTGTAGGTGGAGTAGTAGTAAGCACTGTTCTCTGTACCGCTTACATGAACGCCTTCCCAGGCTTCTTCTACACCCAGTGCAATGCGGTGCTCTCTGATGTCAGCTTCCGGAATCTCTAACAGCTGGCTCAGATACTTATCGGAGAAACCGTCTTTCTTGGCGGTAATCAGCATTTCATCAGAAGGAAGAGCACCCTTACATGCAAGAAGAGCTTCTTCTTCCTCAACCAGCTCTTTCATCTGCTCGATAAACCAGTGTTTTACCTTGGTAAGCTCGTGGATTTCTTCTACTGTTGCACCCTTGCGCAGTGCTTCGTACATAACGAAATGACGCTCACTGGAAGGAGTGATCAGCTTCTGTAACAGCTGTTCTTTTGTTAAAGAATCGAAATCCTTGGCATGTCCCAGACCATAGCGGCCGGTCTCCAGGCTGCGGATAGCTTTCTGGAAAGCTTCCTTATAGGTCTTACCGATGCTCATGACTTCACCTACGGCACGCATCTGAGTACCCAGCTTGTCCTCTACACCTTTGAACTTCTCGAATGCCCAGCGGGCGAACTTGATTACGACATAGTCGCCATCGGGAACATACTTGTCCAGAGTGCCGTATTTTCCGCAAGGGATATCTTTCAGAGTCAGACCGGTTGCCAGCATAGCACTTACCAGTGCGATAGGGAAGCCGGTAGCCTTGGAAGCCAGTGCGGAAGAACGGGAGGTTCTGGGGTTGATCTCGATAACGATGATACGGTCGGTTACAGGATCGTGCGCAAACTGTACGTTGGTACCGCCGATAACCTGTACGGACTCTACGATCTTGTAAGCCTGTTCCTGCAGACGCTTCTGACATTCCTCAGAAATGGTCAGCATGGGAGCTGAACAGAAGGAGTCACCGGTGTGTACACCCAGGGGATCGATATTTTCAATAAAGCAGACAGTGATCATGTTGTTGTCTGCATCACGTACAACTTCGAGTTCCAGCTCTTCCCAGCCCAGGATGGACTCTTCAACCAGAACCTGACCTACCAGGCTGGCCTGCAGACCGCGGGCACAAACTGTCTTTAACTCTTCCTTATTATATACAAGACCGCCGCCGGCACCACCCATGGTGTATGCAGGACGCAGTACTACAGGATATCCCAGTTCGTCAGCAATCTTCAGTGCTTCTTCCACAGTGTAAGCTACTTCACTGCGAGCCATTTCGATGCCCAGGGCATTCATGGCTTTCTTGAATTCGATACGGTCTTCGCCACGCTCAATGGCGTCTACCTGAACACCGATAACTTTTACATTGTATTTGTCAAGGATGCCCTTCTGTGCCAGTTCTGCACACAGGTTTAAGCCTGACTGGCCGCCCAGGTTGGGAAGCAGTGCATCAGGTCTCTCCTTAGCGATAATCTGTTCCATGCGCTCTGCATTCAGAGGCTCAATGTATGTGACATCAGCAGTCTCCGGGTCGGTCATGATGGTAGCCGGATTGGAGTTAACCAATACGATCTCATAGCCAAGCTTACGCAGTGCCTTACAGGCCTGGGTGCCGGAATAGTCAAATTCACAGGCCTGGCCGATGATGATGGGACCGGAGCCGATGATCAATACCTTATGGATATCTGTTCTTTTTGGCATGTTCTTTCCTCCTGAATTAAGTAGAAAGGGGAAAGGTTTTGTGTTGGCAACAAGACCCCGCCGGGGCACGATAATAGTCTGCATTCAGACACGCTCTCGCTCTGTGAAAAACGTAGCGGTACTAGGGCGCGAAAATACCGCGCCCAAGGACCGACGTTTTTCAAAGGTCTTCATTGCAGACTATTATCGTGCCTCGGCTGCTTTGTTGGCAATACAAAACTTTCTCTTTCTATTTTCTAGTAGCAAGTATAGCACAAGATTGGGAAAAAGGGAATCACATTTTGCACAGATTGTGTCGTTTGGTGCACAAATTTTGTTTTTGGGGTGTAGAATGGTCCTTTGGGGGAAGGGGAAAAGCATAATTTAGATAGGATGGGCATATATTGAAGCAAATTGGATAGGGCAGAAGGAATATGGTAATTCTGCGTGTGGTGAAGAGTGTATGGCGGTTTGGAGGGAAAAGTTGAGTAGTGTGAAGGGATTGGGGAGAGTTACTGGGGAGATGAAGGTGTGGTGGGGGAAACTAGGAAAGAGGAAAAAGGTTATTCTGGTGGTGCTCTTTTTGCTGTTTATGTTTTTGGTGGGGAGGGCTGTGGGGTATTTGGAGAGGGAGATTGGGGTGATGAGTGGAAGTGTTTTGTCGCAGACGGAGAACTGGGGGCTGGGGTTTGGGGCTGAAGGTGCGAAGCCTACGGGGAATACCTCGGCAGCAGAGCTGGCGAAGTATGATGCTTATTATGTGGCGGATACGGAGGAGAAGAAGATTTATCTGACGTTTGACTGCGGGTATGAGAATGGGAATACGGAAGCGATATTGGATGCGCTGAAGAAGCATAATGTGTCGGCTACTTTTTTCGTGGTGGGGCATTATTTGGAATCGGCGCCGGATCTGGTGTGTCGTATGGTGGAAGAGGGGCATACAGTGGGGAATCATACTTATCATCATCCGGATATGTCGAAGATATCGGATAAGATTTCGTTTCAGAAGGAAGTGGATGATGTGGCAGCGAAGTTTAAGGAAGTGACGGGGCAGGAGATGACGATGTATTATAGACCGCCGCAGGGGAAGTATAGTAAGGAAAATTTACAGATGGCGAAGGATTTGGGGTATTCTACTTTTTTCTGGAGCCTGGCGTATGTGGACTGGAATGTGGATGCACAGCCTACCCATGAGGAGGCTTTTTCCAAGCTGTGCAGCAGGATTCATCCGGGAGCGATTGTACTTTTACATAATACCTCCAAGACTAATGGAGAGATTTTGGATGAGCTGCTGACGAAATGGGAGGAAATGGGGTATTGCTTTGGGACATTGGCGGAAATCTGCCGGTAAGGAAAAGAGAGGGGGCTGCTTCGGCAGCTAGAATCGGGGAGGCTGTTACTTGTTTGAGTAGCAACCTCCCCGAAAGCTGTCATAGCTGACAGCGGCTGCTACAGTGAAAGAAAAATCTGCAAAACATCCCCATCGGAAAATGCGATTTTGCGAGACTTGCAGGCGCCAAAATGCGCTGAACGCGCATTTTGTGTGCAGAATGTTGCTGTGAGCAGCGAAGCTGTGAACAGTAACAGCTTACGATTTTATAATCCCACTGGAATATATTATTATTTCAAATACAAAGCCACCATGCTAAAATTAATTTGGAAAAACTTGTAGAAAATCCTACAGAGAAGAGTGCGATTCAGTCAATAGTATAGGCTTCAGGAAAGGAAAAGTTAAATTTATGAAAATTCAATATTTAGGAACTGCAGCAGCAGAAGGAATACCGGGAATTTTTTGTACTTGTGAAAGATGTGTAAGATCAAGACGGATTGGGGGACGTGCATTGCGAACTCGTTCTCAGGCGATTATTGACGATAAATTGTTGATTGATTTTCCGGCAGATACCTACGCGCATATCCTCAACAATAATATAGATTTGGCTAATGTATATCATTGCCTGATCACACATAGTCACCAGGATCATCTTTATCCCAAGGACATTCGAATGTTAGAACCTGGCTATGCGACGATGCCGAAAGACTATCATCTTACGTTCTATGGTACGGAGAAGGTAGGAGAGCAGATCCGTCCTATGCTTGCTTACAAGTTGGAAGAGAAGAACATTAGTGCTTTCCGAGAAGTTGAGCCTTTTGCATGTTTTGAAGCCGGAGAACATAAAGTGACCGCGCTGCCTGCTGTCCATGATCAAAGTGCGGGCCCTGTATTTTATCAGATTTCGGATGGGTATAAAAATATGCTTTATGCTCATGATACCTACTATTTCCACGATTCTGTCTGGAGCTTCTGGGAGAAAGAAAAGCCGTATTTCAGTCTGGTATCTCTGGATTGTACCAATGCCTGCCGGCCCATTACTACATACAAGGGGCATATGGGGCTTCATGAGAATATTCAGGTCCGTGACAGGATGGTAGAAGAGGGGTATGCAGATGACAAGACAGTCTTTGTGTGTAATCATTTTTCGCATAATGGCATAAAAGTTGTCTATGATGATTTTGTTCCCATTGCCATTAGGGAAGGTTTTGTGACGTCTTATGATGGTATGGTGATATCAGTATAAAGAACTTTTTTTCATTCATGAACTATGTCGACTTTATTGTAAGGGCGGCGGACCTGACGGTTATCGGAATCAGGGGAAATAAGCTGTCAGTGTAACGCAGTAGTCAAAAGGTTAATGCATAGACATGATTGCAGCAGGAAATAGTACGAGATGGGGGATAAAGATGAACAAAAAGCTTTTTTTCAAATACATAAGAAACTATTTTAGCGTTTTGGGAATCTCGCTGTTACTTTTGATTCCTGTTTACATGGACATCTATCGCGGTGCAGAGGAGCGAGTCCTGAATAATGCTTACAGCAGTCTTGAAAAAAATGTGGACGATTTAGATGCCCATATTAATAAAATGAGCATCATGGCTGAGGTGCTTAGCAGCAACGAGTATGTGGAAAAGGTGGCAGCCATCAAAGGAGAACCCAAGTCAAGTGATGCGTTTACCATGATAAAGGCCAAGGAATTTTTACAGAGTTATTTTTTATTGAGAGTGGAGGAATTTGAAGAATATCTGGTATTTCGCAATAATGATATTATGATTGAAGAGGAGAACGTGCTTTCGGACAGATTTTATCAGAATTATGAGGGAGTGGGGCAAAACGGTACTGATTTTGCGACATTCCGTCAGCAGGTTTTTGAAAATAAGAAAAGTGTGGTCTACATATCTCATGTAAAGGATGACAAGAGCAGCGGAATCATCGGGAGTGTGAAGGTAGCGGAAGGAGTGGGAACCTACGCAGATATGGCTTTGGTCTTTGAACTGGATAAGGAGCTGCTCAATGAGATTCTTGGGGTGGAGGAGAATTCCACGAATTTTGGGTACATAACAGATAAGAATGGAGAGATTTTGTATCAGGTGAATTGTCCGCAGGGGTCCTTACAGCAGGTGGTGGACGAGAGGCAGGAGTCAGCAGTTGGCAAGGGGCCTGCAGATGGTCAGGAGATCAGGTGGAATGGACAAACATATACGCTGTTCCAGGTGCAGGCGAAAAGTAGCGGCCTATATTGGAAACTCGGAATCTCCAATCAGATTATTCAACAGGAAATTGCCAACGTAAATCGTATTATTGTCACTTATATCATAGTTGCAGTTCTGGGAATCTGTCTGATCTGTGCACTCTGTGCCTGGAACAGTACCCGGAATATGAACGGTATTATGGAAGAGGTGGGGCGCCTTAAAAAGTCCATGCTGGACAGTATGTTGGCGAAGCTTTTTCTGTGTGGTGTCTATTCCACCAGGGAAAAAGAAGAGCTTCAGAATCACCTGTGCTGGGATATGGAATTTTACTGCGTGGTCTGTATCAGCACAAGACTGAAGTTGGAGAGTGAGATTCTGGAGTGCTTTGCTCATGTGGATGATTTTTTTGCCGCAAACTTTCAATATGTGGCGATGAATATTAATGAAAATGAGAGAAGTTATATTGTGCAGATGGAGCAAACTGGTGTGCCGGATACGTCAGCGGTGTCTGAGGCGCTAAAGAAGCTGCTTGCCATACAGCCTGAGGTGCTCATTGGCATCAGCTCTATCGGCACCGGAATGGAAAATGTTCAGTTCTGTTACAGGCAGGCTCGGCTCATGAACAGACAGGCCGCAGATCTGCAGGAAATTGCCATCAAGGAATACCATGAACAGATTGATACAAGGGATAAAATCTTTAAGCTGAACCTGGGAAACCGGATTTATGATCTGATCTACGCTGCGGAGAAGGAGGCCCTTGGATCCCTGTTTGACAAGATACGATCTTATGCCGGTAAGAGCAGCTGGTATACAGAGGCAGAGATGATGCAGTTCTTCTTTGAGATCCAGACTCCTGTGGCCAGAGTGTGGGATGAAATGGAACAGACCAATAAATGCGGGAAGGAAATACTGAGTTATCAGCCTGACAAGACAATGATTGAGTTGGTGGATGCCCTGGAGGAGGCCAGCCTTTATCTGTGCGATAATGTAAACAGAAAAAGGAATGACAGTAGCAAAAAGACTTGCCGGTATGACATGGTGCAGTTTGTGGAGGAACACTATGCTGATAAGGATATGTGCGTAACCTATGCGGCTTCCCATATGGGGCTTTCAGATAAATATTTCGCTACACTGTTCAAAGCGCAGACCGGAAAGAGCTTTGGACTCTATGTGGAAGCCAGAAGAATGAAGCAGGTGGAGAAGTATCTGCTGGAGACGGATATGAGTATGGCGAAAATCGCAGAAAATGTGGGTTATAATACACTGGACGCTTTTTATAAGTCCTTTAGGAAGGTATATGGGATGGCGCCGGGGAAGTGGAAAGAGGTGAACGCAAATAAGAAAAATGGACTCAGAGCCGGTTTTTGAAGCATAAGGGAAAAGTATAATGGAAAAATGCGGAAATCTTATAAAAAAAAGGCCAATATTATTATTTTTGGGATAAGAAAAAAATGCTACCATGAGTACATAAGGTATCCGGAAACCTAAAGAAAAATAAATGGAGGAAATAATATGTTAAAAAAGCAGTATATGAAAAAATTGTTTGCTACTTTAGTTGCATCATCAATGGTGTTGGCAGCTACTGGATGTGGTGACACACCTAAGCAGAGTCAAATTGAAAACACTGCAGCTTCAAATTCAGAGTCAATTGCAGTGTCGTCAGAAGCAAAGAGTAGTTCTGAAACAGAAATAGTTGCTGAGCCAGATAAACTGTCAGTACTTGTTATCGATAAGTATGTTGAGGACTTTGATACAAATTATTATACTTTGGCATTGGAGAAAGAAGCAAATGTTGACATAGAATTTGTTAAGGTCTCCAGTGCAGATTTTAATCAAAAACTTTCATTGATGATTAATGGTGGTGATGAGTTACCTGATTTAGTTATTACGCCTAATATGGGTTCTGCATACGAATATGGTTCTGCAGGTTTCTTTATTCCGCTGAATGAATATTTTAATAATCCGGAAGCAATGCCGAATTTCTATGAGCATGTACCGGAAGAAGACAGAGCATCTATGATTAAGGCAAAAATAACAGAGGATGGCAATATTTATGCAGCACCTGCCCATTCTCCATCCTTAGTAAATCAATACTATGACAGCAGAGTGTGGATTAATACAGAATGGCTGGATAAGTTAGGGCTGGATATGCCAACAACCACAGAGGAACTCTATGATGTACTTGTAGCTTTCAAGACCCAGGATCCTAACGGAAACGGACTTGCCGATGAAATTCCTATGGTTAGTGCAAATTCAGGAGCTTTCGCTTTGAAGTATTTAATGAATGCGTTTGAATATGCTTCTAATAGAAATGCTTATTATATGAATGTGGACGAAAATGGTAATGTATATGCAGCATATACAACTGAAGAATGGAAAAATGGTTTAGAGTACATTAAGAAATTGGTATCAGAAGATTTGTTTACTGCTTTGAGCTTTACACAGGATAACACTTCCACTAAGGCAATGGTACAAAATCCTGATATTTGTACGGTAGGTATTTACGGTGCCGGTAACTATAATTCCTTTAATAGTGCATCTCCGACTGCATATGAACCAATGGCACCTGTTACAGGTCCGGAAGGAGTTCGCTGGACGTCTTATTCTCCTATATATGCAGGAACCAGCGGATATCTGGTTATTACAAGTGATTGTGATAATGTGGATGCAGCAGTGCGCCTGATGGATGCATTCTATGATAGGGATATTTTTGTTATTGCCTGCCTTGGTGAGCCGGAGGTGGATTGGACTACCAATGTGCCTGATGGATATGTACTTGCATATGCTGAAGGAGAACTCACTGAGCCGGGATATGTCATTCTTAACAATATTTGGGGTTCAACAAATAACAAGCATTGGACGAAGTACGGTCCGACCTATTTATCACTTTATGATCCGCTGGGACCTAACGGAAAAGGGGTTGATGCAAATGATATAAATACGACTGCGGACAGAATGATCGGATTGAATGCAGAGGTATGTGCGGGTCTGTATCCGAAAGGTCAAATCGTTAAGTTGGAACATAACGCAGAGGATAAAACGGAATATACGGATTTACATACAGCTATTTCTACTTATGTGGACGAATCAATTGTTCGCTTTGTAACCGGAGATATGCCATTATCCGATTGGGACAGTTACATCCAGGAACTGGATAAAATGGGAAATGACCGTTATGTAGAATTGGTACAAAAAGCATTTAATAATAGTGGCCTGGTAACGGAATAAAAGATTCCCCTCTCTATTTAGGTAGAGAGGGGAAAGTTCTCGGAGGAATTGTATGAAAGCAAAGCGATTAGCGATGAATCAAAACAAAACCATAAAGAAAGTCAAAGCAAGATGGCAATTGTACCTTTTTTTGCTCTTGCCGGTAATATACTTTTGTTTGTTTGAATATGTGCCAATGTATGGTATCCAATTAGCATTTAAAAATTTCAACGCTAGATTAGGAATATGGGATAGTGAATGGATTGGTTTGGATAATTTCAAACGTTTTTTCGGCTCTTACTATTTTGAAAGAACGATTGTAAACACATTAAGAATTTCCTTGTATTCATTGGTAGTAAGTTCCGCCATGTCAATTATTTTCGCACTTGCCTTGAATAGTATGCCATGGGAAAAATATAAAAAGATAGTACAAATGGTGACGTATATGCCGCATTTTATTTCTACAGTATTGATTGTAGGTATTCTTAACATGTTACTGAATCCGTCAGTAGGATTATATGGGACGATCTATTCCGCTGTAACAGGGATATATACACCTCCAAAAGATATTTTGGGAATGGCAGAAGCGTTTCCGCATCTCTATGTATGGTCAGGTATTTGGCAGGGATTGGGATGGAATTCAATTATTTATATATCTGCACTGGCCGGTGTAGATACCGAACTCCATGAGGCCGCAAGAATAGATGGAGCAACCAGGTTTAAAAGAGTTCTGCATATAGATATTCCTTCCATTGCGCCTACAATTGTTACTCTGCTTATTTTGAAGTGTGGTTCTGTTATGAGTATAGGATTCGAAAAAGCGTATTTGATGCAGAATAATTTGAATTTGACGACAAGTGAAATTATTTCGACCTATTCCTACAAAGTATCATTTAGCAGTACTGTTACCGATTTTGGTTTATCTACGGCTATCGGATTGTTTAACAATGTGATTAATCTAATACTTCTGATTATAGTAAATACGATCAGTAAGAGAGTAAGCGAGACCAGCCTGTGGTAAATAATTTTATAATGAAGGAAGGATGGTTATAAGAGTGACAAATAGGCGAAAAAAAGTAAAATTATGCAGGGAAGATAAGATATATTATGCAATTTCAACCACTTTAATTACACTGTTCTTTTTAACTGTATTATATCCGATTATATATGTTATTTCAGCTTCTTTTTCTTCCGGCAGAGCATTGATGAGTGGTAAGGTTTTTTTATGGCCTGTTGACGTTGGATTTGAAGGATACAAAGCAGTTTTTAAACATAAGGACATATTAACAGGCTATGCCAATACGATTTTTTATACAGTTGTAGGAACTTTTATTAATGTGTCGATGACATTGCTTGGAGCTTATCCTCTTTCCAGAAAGGATTTGCCGGGACGTGGCTGGATTACATTTTTTTTCACATTTACCATGTTCATAAGCGGTGGGACAATTCCTAACTACCTATTAGTAAAGAATCTCGGCATGATGAATACGAGATGGGCGATTCTGATACCGGGAGCTATCTCTATGTATAATATGTTGATAGTAAGAAACTTTATGCAGTCTAACATACCAGGTGAGCTGCAGGAAGCTGCACAGATAGACGGATGTAATGACAGTTATTACTTTTTTAAAATCATTTTGCCGCTTTCGAAGGCAACGATTGCAGTTATTACACTCTATTATGCAGTGTCACGTTGGAATTCCTACTTTACTGCATTGATCTATCTGAATGATAGAAATTTAATTCCGCTTCAGCTTATATTGAGAGAAATACTTGTAAATAATGAGGTTAGTTTTGACATGCTAGTGGATCCCGTATTACAGGAAAAACAGGAAACCCTTAGAGAACAGCTGAAATATGCGTTGATTATTGTTTCCTCACTTCCGATCATGTGTGTGTATCCTTTTATACAAAAATATTTTGTAAAAGGTGTAATGGTTGGTTCCATTAAAGGCTAGGGAGAAGCGTATGAAAAAGTTTAAGTTTTCTGCTACGAGAACATTATTTGGCACTGCGGAGAAAATAGGTGAAGGTGTTGCATATAAGGTGCAGAGTATCGGACGGGCTTTTGATATGCAGAAGAGCAGCTTTGAGTCAGATATCACATTTGATTCCGGGTCAGACCAATGCCTGGAAGAGTACGTTGTTATAGAATACCGAAGCTATGGAATTCGCAGAATTCCTATAGAATTCAAGCCTTTGATATGGTATTTATCCGGCGGAGAAGAGATACCGTTAGTTCGTTATGAGGATGTTTTGATTGATAGTAACGATCACAGTTTGATCATAAAGGTATCACCGCAGGTAATTACCGGATTAAAAGTAGAATTCTATAGAGAAAAGAACGAAAGGGCAGAACTGTCTATTAGTAGAATGTATACCTGTACCAGGGAAGAATTACCGGTTTGTCTGGAGAAATTTCGGACAGAGCAGGGGATGAATTATCGAACTATAGACCTGAGTAACTTGTATAATGCTGCATACAAAAACGATGACGAGTCTTATCAGTTTGACGGTGGAAGATTCTTTCAACAGGAAACGGAATCTATTTTACATATTCCATTTCAGTTTGGCGGTAATGCTGAGAATATCATTCGGCCTGAGGCTGCACCTATAGAGAACGAGGAAACTATTGTAAACTTTGGTGTTCCGGCTAAGCGGGGACTGTGCAGAGCAATAAGTCGTGATAATGTGACGGAAGTATCTATTGAAAGCAGGGCAAAGGAAATATTCTTTGTTATGGCAATTGAGGGAAGACGAAGCCAGAAATGGGGACATTTGGCAAGAACAAGCGCTATCCTGGGAGGCGCCCGCAAGGAAGGGTATATGCCTGTGGCTGCTAATGATGTGGAAGATTTTATGGTAGAGATCATTTATGCTGATGGACGCAAGGATACAGCTTTTCCATTAAATCTTACCATGAATCGTCATATTGTATCAGGAGATATGGGAGTGTATGCAGTTCCAGCAGATGGGACTTTTGTAGAAAAAGTCGTATTTCATAACAGGAATTTGTTTAATGATTTCTCAATTGCAGCTGTCACTGTGAATGAAGATAAAGAGCGAAAATATCCCCATATGCTGATTCCTGAAATGCCGGAAAAGATTATGCATATCTGTCCTTCGGAAAAGTATATTGCGTTAGAAGATAACCTGCTTATATTAAGAAATAAAGCTGTATCTATGACATTGGATATATCAAACGGATTGAAATTGTTAGATATGAAAAATGCATATACACCAAAGTTTCATATCTGTTCAGACTATTTGTTGAAGCTTCGTAATGATGAGAATGAATATAAGAATGAACTCCCTCTGGTAAGAGCCGATGTAAATGGGTATACAGCTGAACTGGTATATGCATATGAGAATACAGCAGAAATTCATATAGCAATAGAATTGGAAGCAGATGATGACATAAAGTTTCGATTAAAATTGCACAATGCAGGTACTGAGTCAATAAAAACAGGCATTATATTCCCGAGTTTTCGTGGCATAGAGTATGAAAGTAAAGAGGATAGTTGGTACTTTTTCCCGAAATATCAAAATATAAACAGTAATGAATCCGTATTTATCTATGAAGAGTCTGCACCTTCCTTTCCGATGCAGTTTTTCGACCTGTATAGTCCGGCACAACAGGGTGGGCTTAGCATTACTACCCAGGAGAGAGAGCTGGTTGTCAGAAAGTATGCGATTGAAAAATACGATATGGGCATTCATTGTTATGTGGAATATCCGTACATGTATGGGGAAATCAGGGCAGGAGAGAGCTTTGTGGGTTCCAGCACAGTAGTAACTGCACATAGCGGAGACTGGCGTAAGTCTTTCGAAATTTACAAGACATGGTTGGATAGCTGGTATGAACCATATAAATGTCAGGATAAGCAGTGGTATCGGGAGAGCTTTTGGTTACTTGCCGAAATCAGGGACTTTTTTGAAACAGAAGAGTTTACTAAGATGCCGATTTATTATGATAAGGAAGCAAAGGAATTTAATTTTCTTAACATTCTGGAAGAGCAAAAAGAGATTACCGGTGTATATCCGGATATTTTGCATATGTGGGGATGGACATACCGAAAAGAAAAGAATCACTTGCAGTGGGGAAACTTTGGCGGAGAAGATTACGACTTGTATGATGGATTGGAGAACTTTAAGCAGGCATTGCATGAAGTTCAGGACAAAAAAGGTGTACATATGTCTCTTTATGTACATCCGACATTGTTATCAGGACGTTATGAGCAATCCAAGAAATTTTTCCCTAAACATAGGGTAATTAATAAATTGGGAAATTACATATCCCTTGCAGGGGATTCCTTTAGAATGTGCCATGCCAATGAAGAGTGGAGAAATCATGCCATTGAGATGTATCCCAGATTATATAAGGAACTTGATATTCCACTTCTATATGTTGATGAGTTTAGTCTACGTATTGATAATCGTTGCTTTGCAGAAAATCATGGACATGGAGTACCCTCTAACTTGTTGAAGACAGATAGAGATTTTATTTCTCAATTAAAGGATACTATGCCGCCGGAAGTGGTGCTTTATGGAGAATATGCAGCTGTTGATGTCAATGCAAGATATATCGACTGCAATATTTCTTATAGTTTTGTGGATTATGTATGTGCTCTTATTGAATCCGGCTACCGAGCGCACGATGGGTATGACAGAATGAGTTATGTGTTGACAGATATGTACCGTTTTGCATTCCCTAAAATTGTACAATTGGTTTTACCTATGGCAATGCGTAATATGAGCTGGCATCCACAGAAATTTATTTTCTTTAACGGAGAGGCTATATATGATTCTTTCTGGGACTGTGAAATTTCTGCGGGGCAGGAGTTTACTGTGAAAGCTTATAAGTTAAAAAAGAAATACGCGGACTGCTTCTCTTCTGACACTCCATCGACTATGATTGATACTTTATCACCGGCGATATGTGCAAATGAGTTTCCGGGTAAGGGCAGAACCGTTTATACATTGTATAACAGAGCTTACAGTACATACAGAGGGGCTGCTTTGCGTATCCCACATGCAGAAGGGGCTACATACTATGACGCATGGAAGGAACAGCCGGCATTGGTAAATATAAAAGATGGATACGCAGAAATTTCAGTTGACATTGGTGCACAGGAAATTGGCTGTCTGGTAGTGGAAGGAAAATAATATGCTCTATAAAAATAATGGTACCCCCGTATTGGAGAAAGAACTTTTTCAAAATCCCACAGCAGAATATCGTGGAACACCGTTTTGGGCCTGGAACTGTGCATTGGAGCAGGAAGAACTTAATTGGCAGTTGGAGGTTCTGAAACAAATGGGCTTCGGTGGTGCGCACATACATGTGCGCACCGGCATGAAAACACCATATCTTAGTGATGAATATATGAATATCGTAAAAGCCTGTGTAGAGAAGGCAAAAAATCTGGACATGTTGACGTGGTTATATGATGAAGACCGGTGGCCTTCCGGGGCAGCAGGCGGTCTAGTCACAAAGGACAAAGCGTATCGTGCAAGATACCTTCTCTTTACTCGGAATGTACAGGAAGATTATGAGTTCCTGATAGGATGTTATGAAGTGGAACTGGATGAGGAAGGCTGCCTGAAGAGCTGGAAGCTGGTAGATGAAAATGGCGATGTTTTACATGAAAAGTGGTATGCATATTTAGTTTTGCAGAAAGAGAGTCATAGATTTAATGATCAAACCTATGTAGATACGCTAAACAAAAATGCAATTGACAGATTTATAGATATAACCTATGAAAGCTATCGCAGGTCAATTTCGCAGGAATTTGGAAGCAGTGTTCCGGCTGTTTTTACGGATGAACCACAGTTTACAAGAAAATCAACCTTAAGTTTTCCTTTGTCCAAGGCTGATGTAATATTGCCGTGGACAGATGATTTGCCAGACACTTTTTTTGAAATCTATGGAGAGAATCTTGTGGAAGGAATTCCGGAACTGATTTGGGAAAGGGCCGATGGGCAGATATCTGTATTGCGTTATCATTATCATGACCATGTTTGCGAACGTTTTGTAACTGCATTTGCAGATAATTGTGGTAATTGGTGCAGGGAACACGGAATTGAGTTGACCGGTCATGTGTTGGAAGAACCAACCTTGTACTCTCAGACCTCTGTACTGGGCGAAGCAATGCGCTGTTATCGAAGTTTTGGTCTTCCCGGAATTGATATGTTGTGTGCAAGATTTGAGTATACCACTGCAAAGCAGGCTCAATCTGTGGTGCATCAGTATGGCCGCGAGGGAATGCTCAGTGAACTGTATGGCGTAACCAACTGGGATTTTGATTTCAGAGGACATAAGCTTCATGGGGATTGGCAGGCAGCTTTGGGTGTAACCATTCGAGTGCCTCATTTGTCATGGGTTTCCATGGCCGGCGAAGCAAAGAGAGATTATCCTGCGTCCATTCACTATCAGTCCCCCTGGTGGGAAAAATATGCTTTTGTAGAGGAGCATTTTGCACGTCTAAATACGGCATTAACTCGTGGAAACCCTTTAGTTAAGGTGGGAATCATACATCCTATAGAGAGCTACTGGCTTCATTGGGGCCCTAATGAGCAGACGGCATTAGTGCGTGAGGTTATGGATACTAATTTCCAAAATATCACGAAATGGCTTTTGTTTGGCAGTATTGATTTTGATTTCATTAGTGAATCCTTATTGCCTGATCTGTGTGAAAAGGCAGGAGCACCACTCAAAGTGGGCGAGATGGAATATGATGTGATTTTGGTGCCTGAATGTGAGACATTACGTACTACTACCTTGCATTGTCTGGAGCAATTTGTACAGGCCGGTGGTAATTTGATTTTTGCAGGTAAGCTCCCAACCTTGGCAGATGCCCGTCCAAGTGATCGAGGAAAATGGTTGGCAGAGAAGGCAAAATGTATTCCATTTCAACGTGCTGATATATTGAATACGTTGAAACAGGCGAGGTTAGTAGAAATCAGAAAAAGTACGGGAGAACTGACTGATAATTTATTATACCAGATGCGTCAGGATGGAGAAGGTCGTTGGCTGTTTGTGGCCCATGGTACAGAACCATACAATAAAGATATTTCCGGATATCAGGATTTACAGATTCGAGTGGCAGATAAGTGGAAGGCGACAGTATATCGGACGGAAGATGGCAAGACAGAAGAGATTGCACAATATGTTACCGGTAATGTAACAGAAATACAATATCGTTTGTATGACTACGATAGTTTGCTGCTGTGGTTAGAACCATGGAAAGAAATTGAAGGATGCAAACCTGAGAAGGAAGATGAAAAAATTGATTCATGCAGAGAAGTAACAGGTCATAGAAAGATATCTGTGCCTAAAAAAGTGTCCTATACCTTGAGTGAGCCAAATGTCTGTTTGCTGGATATGGCGGAATATGCATTGGATAATGGTGAGTGGCAGTCATGTGAGGAAATTTTGCGGTTAGATAACATTTGCAGAAAGCAGTTAGGATGGCCGAGCCGGAAGAACAAGCCGGTACAGCCATGGGCGCTTACGGAACAGCCGGTAACTCATGTAGTGCATTTGCGTTGGCATATTATGTCAGATATCGCTTGCGAAAATGTCCAACTGGCAATTGAGGATGCGGAGCAGATTCAGCT
Organism: Lachnospiraceae bacterium; assembly: GCA_017465845.1. GTDB lineage: Bacteria > Bacillota > Clostridia > Lachnospirales > Lachnospiraceae > Acetatifactor. The sequence continues at coordinate 54,734 of JAFTVH010000109.1, forward strand.
GAAGTGGAATGGGCAGGAGATTGACAGCAAAATCACCGGATGGTATGTGGATAAATCCATTAAAACTGTGACGCTTGGTAATTTGAATGTGGGAGATAATATTCTGGAAGCTGCTATTCCATTTGGCAGACATACAAATGTAGAATGGGTGTATCTGTTGGGGGAATTTGGTGTACAGGTATACGGAAAAGATGTGCGTATTGTACAGCCACCTAAAGAGCTTGCCTTTGGAAATCTGGTAAACCAAGGCTTCCCATTCTATGGAGGAAATGTAACTTATCATATACCGATAGAGACAAAAGGAAGCGTGCTGCGCGTGCGCTCCGGCTGTTATAGAGGTGCTTTGCAGACCATTAATCTCGATGGTAAAAAGGAAATTCCTATTATTTATCCACCTTATGCAGCTGAGATTTTAGAGGTGAGAGAAGGAACACATGTAATGAACCTTACTCTTTATGGACATCGTCGCAACAGCTTTGGTCCGGTACATTTAACGGATTTAAAGGAACAATGGATTGGTCCTATGGCGTGGCGTTCTGAAGGAGAAAAATGGTGCTATGAATATATGCTGTGTGAAGAAGGCGTGATGACTGCACCGGAGATTACAGAATTAGGAGGATTAGTGTGAAAAAGAAATATTTGCCGAATGTATGGGGACGAGGAGCATTGTTTGCATATTCCGGTTTAGAGGGAATCACTACATTTAGTGACAGTATGTGTGGTCAATTGATGGCAGAACATGTCGGTATGACGCTGGATGGAACCACAGCAGAGCTCTATTTGCGTTTAAAACGCGGTGGGCAGGAAATTTCATTTTCTTTGGTTGCCTCTGATTTGATTGAAGGAACCTTTAAAGATAATGCGTCTTTTAAATTTTTGTTTCTTAATCAACATACCATAGTGGGTTATACACCGACTGATGTAGCGGTACCGATATTTCGTGCGGATTTGGCAGAAGAAAGGTCTTTTGATGGCGGAACAGCCTTTCAATGCGGTAAACTTAAACTGTGGTATGCTTTTGTTACTGACGCAAGGAATGGACAGACTTATTTTGCAGTAGCCCGAAGCAGAGAATGGGAGGACGCAGTCAAAGCAGCAAAAGAAGCTTTAGAAAAAGATATCGATTCCATTGCACAACAGCACAGAGATTTTTTTGATAGAGTACCGGAGCTTACTGTTGGCAGTGAGGCAGAAAAACGTACCTTTGCCAAGTGTTTTTCGGTTATGAAATCGCAGGTATATACGGCGGAAGGCATTTTCAAAGGGCGTTGGACAACTCCTGACCGTATTCCGCACAAGCGTATGTGGCTATGGGATTCTGTATTTCATTCTATGGGGAATGTATACATAGATTTGCAATTGGCATATGATACGTTGCGCTCCATATTAGATACACAGCATCCTGACGGATTTATTCCTCACATGTGTGATCCGAAAGGTTACATTTTACCACATTCTCAGCCGCCTGTGATAGCATGGGGATTATATTGTTTGTATGAGAAGGCAGGGCGTCGGGACTGGGTAGAAGAATTATATGGCGGAATAAAAGCCTACCTGAATTGGGTTATGAAGAACCGAGATGCAAACGGAAATTATTTGTATGAATGGTATGTAGATCCGAATGATAAAAACTGCCGTTGTGGGGAAAGCGGAATGGATAATACACCGAGGTTCGATGAGGTTCAATTAATGGATGCCATAGATTATTCCTGTTATATGGCAAATGAAATGCGACACATGGAAAAGCTGGCCCGTATTTTGGACTTGCGGGAAGATGCGGATAAGTATGCACTTTTATATGCCCGCATCGGAGAACAGATTAACAAAGAACTGTACGATGAAGAGGACGGCAGATATTATGACCGCGAACTGGAAAGCGGAAAGTTTCGTAAGGTAAGCACTCCGGCAGGCTTGTTGCCACTGTTTGCAGGGGTTTGTCCACCGGAACGTGCGGCACGATTGGTAGCGGACATAATAAATCCGGATACTTTTAACACACCATTGCCAATTCCTTCGGTTTCTTTAGATGATTCTTTTCACTGTGATGATTATTGGCGTGGAACAGTTTGGATTAATTATAACTACATGGTGGAGCAGGGACTACGTCAAAATGGATATCTTAAGGAGGCTGACCATATAGTAAATGCTACTATGGCAGCAATCGCGGAATGGTATGAACGGGAAGGCTGTATTTTTGAGATATATGATCCAAAGAATAAGCTATGCCCGTCAGAATTAGGACGTAAAGGTCCTGCTATAAAACCTGCTGAGTATTCAGCTCGCCTCATGGCTGTACGCGATTTTGGCTGGTCAGCATGTTTATATGTCGTAATGGCAATGGAAAGGGAGAATATTTCTTGTGAAAATAATTGAAACATTTTTATTGGGAAAACAAAATAATCCGCTTACCTGCGAAGATGGTCTTGTGATCGGCAAGGAGCTGATTGCGGTTATTGACGGTGTAACCAGCTCCGGTAAGGTTATGTATGATGGCAAAAAGGGTGGTTGTTATGCGAAGGATCTGCTGGTGGAATTTTTGGCAGGAGATGATGCTGCAGGTTTGCCGAAAGAAGAACTTTTGAACGAACTGAATCGCGTTATCAGGGAAGCTGTGAGGAAACATCCTCAAAATCCTGTTTCCTTTGAATATCCAAGGGCCAATGTTATTATTTACAATAATATTTATCATGAAATCTGGAAGTATGGCGATTGCCAGTGCTCTATTAATGGCGAGGTGTTTTCGCAGGAAAAAGAAATTGATACTATCCACGGAAAACTTCGTGCCGTGTGGCTGGAAACAGAACTTTTGCTGGGCAAGAGTATGGAGGAAATTCGTGCCAATGATGTGGGCCGTAAGTTCATACAGGATAGCCTGGTACGTCAGAGGCTCTTAGAGAATCGGAAAGTGCCTATGGGATTTCCGGTCATCAACGGAACAGAGATTGAGTCGTCGTTCATTCAGACCTTTGCTGTAAAAGAGGGTGATGAGATTGTACTGGCCACTGATGGTTATCCGGATTTAAAAGGGACACTGGCAGAAAGCGAAAATGCTTTAGCCGGTATTTTAGAGGCGGATCCTTTGTGCTTTCGAACTAATATTAGTACCAAAGGAATCCAGGGAAATGACATAAGTTATGATGATAGATGTTATTGCAGGTTTGTTGTCTAGTCTATTGTTTGGAGGAACGGGCAGCTGAGTTTGACGGTGAGTGAAGGCTATTATATTTAAACAAGCATACCATGGCGAAGTCTTTCGGGGCTTCGCCATATTTTATGTTGATAAAACAAAATGAAACAGCCTCTTTTGCATGAGAGCAACTTCTTTTGCAATAGGATCAGGAGTGGAAGCTTAGAGATTAACGTGAAAATTCTGTTCTCATAGTAACCCGGTATTGCCTGGGCGGCATGCCTGTCAGACGTTTGAATACCGTAATGAAGTAATTGTAATCCGTAAAACCGCATTCACTGGCAATCTCTGTGATGGACATATCCTCCTGTTCGGTTAACAGTCTTTTGGCACGTTCGATGCGCAGCCTGCGGATATGCTCCGCAATTCCCATGCCATAGTTTTGTCTGGCAATTTCATACAAATAGGTCTTGCCGATCTGAAAGCGGGAACAGATATCCGGTACATCGATCTGTTCGGTGTAATGCTCATTGATATATTCATCAATTTGAACCGGAAGGTCTTTTTGACGAAGCACCGCCATTCGCTCCAAGCACAGATAGGAAGCCACTGCCTGCAGGATGTGAGAGGCGGAAGTAATATATTCTTTCGGGATAATGGGCAGTTCGTAAGCGGACGCTTTCAAAGCTTCTCTGTCGATTTCATAGGGAGAGCAAAGCTCTTCGATTTTGGAAAAACCCTCTTCGTGGGAATCGTAGGCAAAAATATGTCCGAAAAGAAGATAGCCGATGACAAGGTTTCCCATATACAGCGGTGCAATGCTTTCTGTAAGACCTGCATGGCATTGATAAGTGTAAGGTTTGTGCTGCCCGGAAGCCGTTTCACAGGCTTTTTTATCGCAGAGCATACATTGCCTGTAGCCTTCAGAGTCTGTGCGGATCAGTTGGCAAAAAGGCGATATTTTCTCAGGATAAGAGACAAGCTCTCTGAAAGTATCGTCAAAGACGGTGATGCGGATTCTGGTCAACGTATAAAAGTCTTTCAATAATGACTGCAGTTTGTCCAGATTAAATGTAGATATCATATAACCTCCCGTTACAAATGTTCTCCCCATTAATGGCTGATACGTGAACTGTAAGCATTATATCATATCAGCGAACAAATTCAAAGTAAAATGAACAGAACTCTATATCATTCAATTGGGAAGAAAGCTACAATAATATAAAAGGCATTAACGGAAAGGTTTTCCGGGAGGCTGTCCGGAAGATTTTTCTTCCAAGTAACATGAAGAGAAACAGGAGGAATTTGTATGTTAGTCAATTTGAAAGAAATCATGGATCTTGCGGAACGAAATCAGTATGCAGTAGGGTCTTTTAACACGCCCAACCTGGAGAGTCTGGAGGCTGTGATTCAGGCTGCAGAAGAATTGGCGCTGCCGGTCATCATCCAGTTCGCCCAGTGCCATGAGCCCTGGATTCCGCTGGAACTGATCGGACCGATTATGGTGGAGGCTGCTAAGAAAGCGAAAGTGCCGGTATGTGTACATCTGGATCACGGTGAGACTTTGGAATACCTGCAGAGTGCTCTGGATATGGGCTTTACTTCCATTATGTATGACGGTTCCGTCCTTCCATATGAGGAGAACCTGGAAAATACGAAAAAGGCTGTGGCAATGGCAGCAAAGACCGGTGCAAGCGTAGAAGCAGAGCTGGGTTCCATGGGCAGAAGAGAGTCAGGTGATGTGGCAGAAGGCGCAGAGGCAGCTGACGCAGCAGCTACCGGAGCAGATGACGAGACCAAGATTTACACTGACCCTGTCCGGGCAGGCATTTTTGTAAAGGAAACGGGTATCGATGCACTGGCCTGCTCTTTCGGCACGACACACGGCATCTATTTGACAGAGCCGAAGCTGGACTTCGGTGTAGTGGAAGGCGTCAGAGCACAGGCGGATAATATCCCTGTAGTCATGCACGGCGGATCTGGTGTCAGCAAAGAGGATTACCGTAAGGCAATCAAAGCAGGTGTGCGCAAAATCAATTACTTTACATATATGGACAAGTCAGGCGGTAATGCTGCAGCAGAGTATGTGAAGAGCGTACAGCCCGGCGCACCTCTGTTTTTCTCTTCTGTGATGATGGCAGCCAGAGAAGCTATGAAGGAAAACGTGAAAGAGGCAATGAAGATGTTTGCGCTCAGATAGTTGCAGCCCGGCTTTTAGCCGAACAATACGGTTGTATGGTAAGATTGAGAGAAAGGATAATTAAGAATGAAAAAGATGACATTTGCATTATGCTTCTGTAACAGAGGATTCATGCCCGGAGAGCTGATTTACGGCGCCAGAGAGGACATGATTCAGGCAGTGACCGCTGCAGGATACGATTACATTGCCATGGACGTAGAGCTTACCCGTTACGGCGGTGTAGAAACGAGAGATGAGGGGCTTCTGTATGCAAAGTGGCTGAAGGAACATGATGGAGAATATGATGGTGTGATTTTCTCTATGCCTATTTTTGCGGATGAGAACGGTGCCATTACTGCGCTGCAGGATGCCGGTGTACCCATTTTGATGCAGGCTTATCCGGATGAAATCGGTAAGATGGACTTTGCCCACAGAAGAGATGCCTATTGCGGCAAGTTCTCTGTAACAGACGTATTTACTCAGTATCAGGTACCTTTTACGGTAATGAAGCCTCATGTGGTACATCCGCTTTCCGAAGCGTTTGCTCAGAACTTGAGAGACTTTGCAGCCATCTGTCGTGTGGTAAACGGCATGAAGCGCTTCAATGTGGGTTGTATCGGTGCCAGAACAACTGCTTTTAAGACCGTGCGTTTTGATGAGATCACTTTACAAAAATATGGTATCAACGTAGAATCCTTTGACCTCTCCGAAGTATTTTTCAAGGTAAATCAGAAAGCTGATGACGATGAGAAAGTACTGGCTAAGATTGAGAGACTAAAAGATTACACAGACTGTTCCAAAGTGCCGGCTGCCAATATGCTGACACTGGCTAAGGTGTCTGTTGTCATTGACGAGTACATAGAAGAATATCATCTGGATGCGTTGACACTTCGCTGCTGGAATGAGATGGAAACGATTCTGCGCATCTGTCCCTGCGTGCTTTTAAGCGAGCTCAACGACAGAGGAATTGTGGCTTCCTGCGAAATCGATATGTGCTCTGCCCTGACTATGCGTGCCATGAGCCTGGCCAGCGAGCTGCCTACCGCAGTGCTTGACTGGAACAACAATTACGGTGATGATGAAGATAAGGTCATCCTGTTCCACTGTGGACCTGTAGCACAGACTTTGATGACAGAAAAGGGTACGGTAACAGAGCATAAGATGTTTGCCAAAGGTGACCCGGGTTCCGGATGGGGCAGCAACGAAGGAAGAATCAAAGCTTTTGATATGACCTTCTCCAACTGCCAGACCAAAGACGGTAAGATCATCATCTATGCAAGCGAAGCGAAATTTACCGATGACCCTATTGAAGATACCTTCTTCGGCTGCGGCGGTGTAGCAGAGATACCCAATCTTCAGGATAAGCTGATCCGCCTGGCAAGAGGTGGCTTCAAGCACCATACTGCTGTGGGAATGGGTCATATGAAAGAGATTTTGAAAGAAGCATTTACCACTTATCTTCATTATGATTGGGTGGATATTGATTCATAAAAAATTGTTACGAGGCAGCAGATATCTGCTGCCTCAATTTGCTGACAGTTCAGAGGTCTTTGGTGAATGGTGCGCATGAACTGTTACTTAGTTCGAAAGGAGCTTACGAAATGACAATTGCAGGATTGGACATTGGAACTACAGGATGTAAATTGACCGTATTTGGAGCAGACGGCAGTTACCTGGACAAAGCATACCGTGATTATCCGGTCAGCCGTGGAAAGAGGCAAGACGAGAGTGGGGAGACTTACCAGGAAATAGATACCAAAGCAATCTTAGAAGCGGTATGGGAAGTAATGAAGGAAATGGGAACTAAATATCCCGATATTGCGGGCATTGGTGTGACCAGCTTCGGCGAGACCTTTGTTCTGGCTGATGAAAAGGGGACGCCCCTGCATCCTGCCATGCTCTACACCGACCCCAGAGGAGAAGCAGAGTGCGCAGAGCTGGAAGCGAAAATGGGCAGCAAGAAAATAGCTTCTATCACCGGAGTAAAGCCTCACAGCACATATAGTATGCCTAAAATCATGTGGATGAAGCGCAACAGGCCTGAAATTTATAAACAGGCAAGACATGCATTCCTGATAGAAGACCTGGTGGTGTATCATCTTACCGGAAAGGCACAGATTGACTATTCTCTGGCAGCCAGGACCATGGCATTTGATATCGTGAATCTTACCTGGAGTGAGGAGATTTTTGCACAGGCAGGTGTGGACATGGGACTGATGTCCCGGCCGGTTCCCACAGGAACTGTGGCAGGAACGGTTTTGCCCCAAATTGCCCGGTTGACAGGGATTTCGGAAACTGCGCAGGTAGTTTCCATCAGCCATGATCAGATGTCAGCTGCCATAGGTGCAGGTATCTTTAATTCTGATGTGGCTGTAGACGGTGCCGGAACTGTGGAATGTGTCACACCGGTATATGACGGCTTGCCGGATATGGACGTTATGTATCAGGGGAATTATGCAGTGGTACCCTATGTGATTCCCGGAAAATATGTGTGCTATGCCTTTTCCTACACCGGTGGTGCCCTGATTCAGTGGTGTGTGGATACCCTTGCGAAAAAGGAAAAAGAGCTTGCTGCACAGGAGGGAAAATCAGTCAACGAATTTTTGGAAGGAACGGTTGCGGAGCCATCCGGACTTCTGGTTCTTCCACATTTTGCAGGAGCAGCCACTCCTTATATGGATGCCGGTTCCAAAGGAGCTATTCTGGGACTGACGGCAGGTACTACGGTAAGCGATATTTACCGGGGCTGCATGGAAGGGGTCGTTTACGAGATGATGGTCAATCTGGAGTGTCTGAAAGACTCCGGTATCCGTTTTCAAATGCTTCATGCCACCGGCGGCGGAGCCAAGTCAGCCGTCTGGATGCAGATGAAAGCAGACGTTTTGAACATGCCCATTACGGAACTGAAGACTGTGGATGCCGGAACCGTAGGCAGTGCCATGCTGACAGGTATTGCAACAGGCTGCTTTACAGATCTGGCAGATGCAGCTGCTCACATGGTAGAAAAGAAAAAAGTGTACTACCCGGATAGTGACAGACACAACAATTATATGGTAATATATGATCGATACAAAAAGCTATATGAGGCAGTCAGGCCGCTGGTGTAGTAAATCGCAGAGAGCTTAAGGAGGAAAAGAACATGAGAAATCCATACATTGGACATGATTCCCAGGTCTATGGAATCGAAGAACACAGACTGGTAGGAGGAAAAGGCGACGGTATGCGTCTGCTTGAGGTAAATAACGGTAAAGGGCTGGAACTTACTGTATCCTTAGACCGTGCATGTGATATTTCCCGACTGAGATACCGCGGCATCAATATGTCCTACTTCTCACCCTGTGGCTATGTTGCACCGGCTTATTATGAGTCTAAAGGTACAGACTGGCTGAAATCCTTCACAGCAGGCTTCCTTACCACTTGCGGTCTCCAGGCAGTAGGTTCCCCCTGTACTGATGAAGGGGAGGAGCTGCCCCTGCACGGCTCCATTGCTAATACCCCTGCCGAGCAGGCTTACTGGTTTGAAGATGAGGATGCGCTGGTGGTACGTGCAGTGGTGCCTGATGAAGTGATCTTTGCAAGAAAGCTTCGCCTGATCAGGGAGCTTCGTGTCAGTCTGAAAGAAAATGAATTTACCATTATCGACACCATCGAAAATACAGGCGACACCACCCAGCCCTTTGAAATCCTGTATCATATGAATATGGGCTATCCGCTGCTGGATGAGGACAGTGTGATAGAGATTCCGGCTGTGTCCGTAACGCCACGGGATGATCATGCTGCAGAGGATATTGAGAACTGGATGAACATGATAAAACCTCAGGCCGGTTACGTGGAAAGATGCTACTACCATAAATTTGAGGATCAGGGAAAAGCTTCCATCTTCCAGCCGAAACTGGGTCAGGGTTTGGAAATCAGCTTTGATGCAAAGGAACTGGATGCTTTCGTGGAATGGAAGATGATGGGTGTGAGAGATTATGTTCTGGGGCTGGAATGTGGCAACTGCTATCCGGACGGCAGGGATGTGATGAGACGTACCGGGATGCTGAAATTCCTGGAGCCGGGGGAAAGCAAGACTTATGTGGTGAAGGTGAAGATGCTTCAAAAGTAATGGTGTACAAGGAAAGGGATTGAATAATTAAAGTATGTGAAAGGCTTCTCGTGAGGACTGTCCTGTGAATTAGAAGGAAACAGCTCGGGAGAGGCCTTCATATTTACAGAAAGTAAATTTTTGTAAAGAGCATTGCAGAATGGATCAAAATGTAGTAGAGTTATGGTATATCGAGAGTAAAACCGTGGAATATCATTGGTGAGGAGAATACTATGGAGTATACGATTCATGTAGAACAGTTCGGAAAGATAAAGAAAGCTGATATTAGGGTTGCCCCTTTGACACTTTTTGTAGGGGATAATAACAGCGGAAAAAGTTACCTTTTATCTTTGGTATGGGCATTTCAGACATGGGATATGCATTCGCTGATGTTTCGGGGAATGGAAAATATAGAAGAGTATGGGGAATTATCATCGAAGATTGGTGCTTTAATAAATGATGAAAGCATGGAACTGCAGATATCCTCAGATGAATTTATTGTTGTACTGAATACTTTGCTGCAGAAAAACAAAGATAACCTGGTTAAAAATGTGTTTAACAGTGATTCTATTTCTATAGAAAAACTATCTGTTTCGGTGGATAGAGATAGTACGTTTGATATTCGGAGAGTGGCGGAGAATGCTTTTGCAATAGCGGAGAAAAAGACTGATGAGCAGGATGCGGTTAAAAGAGCAAAAGTTGAAATTTCAAATAAAACGATAAAAGATTTGGGGGTAAAGAGAATCATTGAGAGTATCTTGAGTGTGATATTGTTAAACGGAAATTATAATTCTATTTATTTCCCAGCTGCGAGGACGGGATTCGTTTTAGCAAAGGATGCAATAAATAAAGCTGCACGTAAAAATGTATTTGATACAACGGACTATGATAATAATAGAGGAAATATCGAGCCATTCACTAAGCCGATAATGAATTTCCTGGACAGTATGAATATGCCTGTATTACATGACGAGGCAAGTATAAGCAGGCGAAAGTTGCTGGACTGGATTCAAAAACAGATGTCGCACGGAAAAGTTGATTATCGGGATGCTGTAAGTCGAAATATAGAATATTATCCTGAAGGCATGGAAGGCGGTTTGCCCTTACGAACTGTTTCGGCGGTAGTAACAGAATTGACCCCATTGATGATTCTCTTACAGTATCAAAAGAACGTTACTTCCATTTGTTATGAAGAGCCTGAAATGTGTCTGCATCCGCAGCTTCAATTAAAGATGGCAATGTTGTTGGTAAAATTGGTGCGGTCAGGAATCCATATTGTGGCTACTACCCATAGTGATATTATGTTGCAACATATCAATAATGCATGTACGTTAAATTCGTTAGGTAAACCGAAAGAGCTATTGACCAGGTTAGACATGGCAGAAGAGGATTGTATAGCGGTAAAAGATGTAGCGGTATATCAGTTTGAAGATAGGGGGAATTATTCTGAAGTAAGAGAATTGGAGGCAACTGAAAAAGGATTTAATGTTCCTACATTTAAAGATGCATTACAGGATATATTAAATCAGACATCAGAGATTTACTCATTTGAAGAGTAGGAGGGGAAGATGCTTTCAGCACACATCGATGAGAAATTAAAAATGTTCTCGGATGAAAAATACAAATTGGCCGGTAAGGATACGACAGTTCAAATTAAGGAAAAGAACGAAAGTGGTCGTGTTGTTTTACAATGCAGTGTCGAGAATGATACATTGATTTTTGATACACCAGAGAAAAATACGCTAACCTATTTAGACGGAGAGAAAAGGGGAGCAAAAGCGTGCGCGGATGCTTTTATTTTCACACAGACAGAATCAACTGATATATGTAAACTGCACATAATAGAATTTAAAAAGAGTATCAATACGTCAACATTGGATAAGACAAAATGGCAATTGATAATGGGATTTTATAATGCCAGAGCATTGGCGGGATTTCTGGGGATAAGTATTAAAGAAACCTGCTTTTACTCAGGATATCGAATAGATGAGATTACAGAAGAAAAGCAAGCCAGTTTAATCCAACTTCGAGCTAGCAATTGTGAGGAAGCAATACATAAAATGAAGGATTGGAAAGAAGGGAAATGTAGACTTAAAATAGACGGAGAAGAGAGATGTTATCCGCATGAAAAGATTAAGTTAGATGAAAATGGATATGGAGAACTTTATTTGAAATAATGAACAAAAGGAGGGACTTCCATGAGATTCAAAACCAACACAACCATAGCAATCCCTGAAGAGCAGCTGCAGGCCGACTACGCTGCCGCCCAAAAACAGGAAAAGTTAAAATTAGGTGAGAAGTGTCTGTATATTGCCCATACATTATATACAGAATATATGCCATACGAAGCAATCGAACGTGCATACCGCAGGGTGGAGGATGTGCGCGGCAAGCTGTGCTGTGGCGTGATTACCTATGAAATCCATCATCTGGTGATGGTAATTGACGGTAAGGAAGTGACGGTTCTTCTGGAGTCCAAAGATGCCGCGCAGAAAGCGCTGGAGCAAATTGCTGACAAGAATCCCAAAGCGCCGATTGGGTATCATGAAAAGGAAAAGTAAGCATGCAGGAGCAGACCGGAAAATCACAGCCCGATAAGACACAGGATGACAAAATAAATAAGCTGGCAGACCAGGTGCTGTCTCTTTCCAGGGACAACATCCTGGTTTCTTTGCGTTTCCTGGATATGGCGCTGGCACAGTTAAAACGGCAGCCCGGAAAGGGAAGCGGCTGTATGGCAACGGATGGGGCAGTAATTTATTACGATCCTGTCTATGTACTGAAGGAATATCAGGAAGAGCCCAGACGCGTGACAAGGTGTTATCTTCATATACTTTTGCACTGTATTTTTTACCATAGCTTTCAATATGATAAAGTAGAGGGAGACCTGTGGGATCTGGCGACGGATATCGCGGTGGAAAATACGGTGATGGAGCTTGGACTGAATGCCGTCATGCTGCCGCAGGACAGTGAGGCACAGCGGAAGCTGGCGGTACTTAAGGAGGATGCAGGCGGGCTGACTGCGGAGAAGCTGTATCGTTATTTTAAGCACAATCCCATCACACCGGGAGAACGTCAGGAACTGATCAGACTTTTTCAGAAGGATATCCATACGCTGTGGAAGCCGCAGGAGGAACTGGTGGTCACGCAAGAACAGTGGAAGAAGATCAGTGAACGGATCAAGGCGGATCTGAAATCTTTTACCAGAAATAAAAAAGGGGCGGAAAGCCTGACGAAGAACCTGGAGGAAGCTACCAGGGACAGGTACGATTACAGCGATATCTTAAAACGTTTTACCGTAATGGGAGAGGATATTACGGTAAATGACGATGAGTTTGACTATATTTATTATACCTATGGACTTGAGTATTACGGGAATCTTCCGCTGGTGGAACCGCTGGAGTACCGGGAAGCTCATAAGGTGAAGGAGTTTGTGATAGCCATCGATACTTCGGCTTCCTGCAGAGGGCCGGTGGTCAGAGGCTTTTTGAATAAGACCTATTCTATTTTGAAAAGTACGGAGAATTTTTTCCATAAAATAAATGTGCACATCATACAGTGTGACAATGAGATTCAGAGCGATACCAAAGTGACGAATGATGAGGAATTTGAAACATTTATGAAATACGGCAAGCTGTCGGGCTTTGGGGCCACAGATTTCAGGCCGGTGTTTGAGTATGTGGAGCAGCTGAGAAGTCAGGGAGAGTTCGAGAATCTGAAAGGGCTCATCTATTTTACGGACGGATATGGAATCTATCCGGAGAGGATGCCGGATTATGATGTGATCTTTGCGTTCTTAAATGAGGATGAGAACAGGGCGCCGGTGCCGCCATGGAGCCTTAAGGTGGTATTGGATGGTGACGAACTGGAAGAAGAGGAGAAGCGTGGATGAATATCAAGCAGGCAAAAGAATATATCAAAAATTCGGTGAATCTGTATCTGAAGAAAGATGAGTTCGGAGAGTACCGGATTCCGGTGGTGCGCCAGCGTCCTATTTTTCTGTTGGGAGCACCGGGTATCGGTAAGACGGCTATTATGGAGCAGATTGCTCAGGAGCTGGGAATTGCGCTGGTGTCCTATTCCATGACCCACCACACCCGTCAGTCGGCATTGGGACTTCCCTTTATTACCCATAAAATCTACGGTGGGCAGGAATACGATGTATCAGAATACACCATGAGCGAAATCATTGCATCCATCTATGAGACCATGGAGGAAAGCGGCATCAAAGAGGGAATCCTTTTCCTGGATGAAATCAACTGTGTGTCGGAGACACTGGCGCCGTCCATGCTGCAGTTTTTGCAGTATAAAATCTTCGGCAGGCACAGAGTTCCGGATGGCTGGGTGATTGTGACAGCCGGTAATCCGCCGGAGTATAACAAATCGGTGCGGGAATTCGATGTGGTAACCTATGACAGACTGAAGGTATTGGAGGTGGAGCCGGACTACCGTATCTGGAAAGAATATGCTCAGGAAAAGCGGCTGCACAATGCCATTATCAGTTATCTGGATCTGAAAAAAGAACATTTCTACTATATGGAGATGACCACCAGAGGGCGCAGCTATGTGACAGCCAGAGGCTGGGAGGACTTGTCCCAGATTCTTTACCTTTATGAGGAAGAGCAGTTGAAGGTGGAGGAGAGCCTGGTAGGACAGTATCTTCGCAATGAGAAGGTAGTGAAAGAGTTTACTGCTTACTATGATTTGTACAATAAATATAAGAAAGATTACCGGATTGAGGAAATCTTAAGCGGTCATGCACCGGTACAGGCCATCGCAAAGGCTAAGACAGCAGCATTTGATGAGAGGCTTTCCCTTCTGGGGATGTTGCTTGACCGGGTGCAGGCGGATATGAAAGATATCTGCGACCAGGCTGCGTATCTGTCTGATGTAAGAGCGCCTCTTAAGGCGGTAAAGACTGCGGTGGAAGGCGGTGCAGCAGATGCGGGATTTGGTGTGTCCCAGGTGATCTCTCTGCTGGACAAGCAGACGGAAGGACGTATGAAGCTGCTTGGTTCTCTGCAGAAGGCCGGTTCTCTGTCCGATGCAGACCGTATCAGACATAAGAAAGTCATAACTTTCCTGACGGAGGGAAAGAAAGTGATATATACTGGAGAAATCGAAGATGCGGCAGCTGCTTTCGGGGTATTAAAGGAGCGCTTTGAAACTCAGGTATCCCGGATGCGTAAAGAGACGGAGAAGGTGAAGCAGGAACTTCATGCGCTGTTTGTATTTGCTGAGGAAGCCTTTGCTCAGGGCAATGAAATGCTGATCCTGGTGACGGAACTCACGGTCAATGCTGCAAGTGCCCGGTTCATTGCCTCTTTCGGAAGTCCCGATTATCAAAAGCATAATCAGGAACTGATGCTGACAGAGAGACAGGACGACATCAAAGCGCAGATTGCAGAACTGATGCTCTAGGAGGTGTATCATGGCAGCGCAGAAAGAATTGAAAATGATGCAGGGCAGTCTGTACTATGAGATTCATTCGACCAAAGAGGGCAGGAGAGAAGTGGCAGTGACGGGAGCGGATAGCTTTGTCAGTGAGCTTGTGATTCCGGATAGGATAGAAGCTTGTCCGGTGACTGTGATCGGAAAAAAGGCTTTTCTGAGCAGAAAGCAGCTTCGAAAGATTGTTTTACCGGATACCATAAAGGAACTGGGAGATTGGGCGTTTGCCTATTGCAGTGCAATGGAGCAGGTGATATTGCCAAGGCAAGAAATCGTGTTTGGCAGAGCTCTCTTTATGGAATGCGGGAAGCTTAAAAAGCTGTCGGTTAGGAGTGAAACAGAAGCAGAAGCCACCGGGGATACAGAAGAGCTTCTGGCAGCAGCCGTCACCGTGTTGGATGCTTACTATCTGTTTGACCCGGTACAGGTTGGGAAAAGAGAATGGCTGGGAAAATGGGATGCCAGGCTGATTTCTTATCTGCATGCGGACGACCATGAAGGCTATTCGAAACAGGTGCTTTGCGGCGAAGAAGATTACGGAAGTACTGACCTGGAGGCCTTTTTGAGCAATAAGAGAAAAGGAAAAGTACGGATGTGCTTCTTGAGACTGATTAATTCTAAGGAGTTGCCGGAGCAGCTGCGCCTGGAACTGGTTGCTTACCTGATTGCTCATACTGCCCGGAAAACAGAGACAGATCAAAATAGAGAGAGCATGAGAGGTCATTCCGGGACAAGATATGGTGAAGAAGCCTGGGAGGTAGTATTGACAGAATTTGGCCATGAGCGCAGATATTATGAAACCTTTGCGCAGCTGGGATGTTTGACGGAAGAAAATTTTGACAGGATAATTGAGGATGTGGGAGAGGATTATCCGGAAATGAAGGCGTATTTTCTGAAGGTGAAAGAACAGCAGATTGGATATACGGATTTCTTTGAGGAACTTTCGTTGGATTTATAAATGGCTTTATCAGATATCTTAAAAAACAGGGCAATCGGTTATGATTTTACCGACTGTCCTGTTTTTGCGCATTATAGTGCAATACATATAAGGAAAAGTATAAGCATCATTATTTGGTCATAGGAATATGATGAACGATTCTGCGGTACAGTTTCCAGAGAATGACGCCGGGAAAGCTGATGGTAAGATAAAGTGTTGCAAGTCCTCCGGAAATACCTCCGATTAATGCGATAATCAAAATACCAAGATTCATTTGAGTAACTCCCTTCTTTTTAGGTTCCATGTATGGCCGAACTGCAGCATAGTATATCGTCGCCGGACAGTATTTTTTGCTTCTTACATCATAAAGAGTTTGTCGAAAAAAGGGAATGGTTTTTTGGCAACCTTAACAAGAATTTGGCAAAATGTTAACAAAGTCTTAACGAGACGAGGTGGGAGAGGGAGTCAGGTGGACGAAAAGGTAACAAATTTGAACGGAAAAGGAACATTATGCAGGGTTGCGGAAGTTGCATAAGTAATAAATATACTGTATAATAGAAGAAGTTTAAACTAAATCTTAAGAGAGGTAATGACATGAGTATGACATTGGAACAAGTAAAAGAGAAGCTTGCAAAGTATGGTCAGGAGCACCTTCTGAAATATTACGATGAATTATCCGCAGAAGAGAAACAGGCACTGCTTGTGCAGATTGAGGCTACGGATATGTCTGTTCTGGATGCCTGTCATCACAGAGAAGAAATTGCACAGAAAGGTGTTATCACACCTCTTGCGGCTATGCAGTTGGATGAAATCGAGGCAGGCAGGGAACAATTTACCGCTGTGGGTCTGGAAGCCATCCGTGAGGGTAAGGTAGGAGCTGTGCTTCTTGCAGGCGGTATGGGAACACGTCTTGGTTCAGATGATCCCAAAGGTATGTATAATGTAGGTCTTACAAGAAAGCTCTATATTTTCGAATGCCTGATCAACAACTTGACAGATGTAGTAAAGCAGGCAGGTGCCTGGATCCATCTCTTTGTAATGACCAGTGACAAGAACCATGAGGCAACTGTAAAGTTCCTTACAGAGCATGACTTTTTTGGCTACAGCAAGGAGCATGTGCACTTCTTTAAACAGGAGATGGCAGCCGCAACTGATTATAACGGTAAGATTTATCTGGAAGAAAAAGGAAAGCTCTCCACTTCTCCAAACGGTAACGGCGGTTGGTTCATTTCCCTGAAGAGAAGCGGCTTGCTTGATGTGGTAAAGGAAGAAGGTATCCAGTGGCTGAACGTATTTGCTGTGGATAATGTGCTCCAGAGAATCGCAGATCCCTGCTTCGTAGGTGCTACGATTCAAAAGAACTGTGTCGTAGGTGCGAAGGTAGTACGCAAGAGCGCTCCTGATGAGAAGGTTGGGGTAATGTGTCTGGAAGACGGCAGACCTTCTATTGTAGAGTATTATGAACTGACAGATGAACTGATGAATGCTAAAGATGAGAATGGTGATCCTGCTTACAACTTTGGTGTAATCCTGAACTATCTGTTCCGCGTAGAGGATCTTGAGAGGATGATGTCTTCCCTGCCTTTACATATTGTGGAAAAGAAAATTCCTTACCTGGATGAGAATGGCCAGCTTGTGAAGCCGGA
Organism: Lachnospiraceae bacterium; assembly: GCA_017465845.1. GTDB lineage: Bacteria > Bacillota > Clostridia > Lachnospirales > Lachnospiraceae > Acetatifactor. The sequence continues at coordinate 72,161 of JAFTVH010000109.1, forward strand.
ATCTCCCAATGGATTTAAATTCGAGAATCTGGTATTAGACATGATTCATCAGCTGGACAGCTGCCTGCCTTTTGAGGTGGTGAGAAATCATGAGTTCGCACCGATTAAAAATAAGACAGGTATCGACTCTGTGGAAAGCGCACGTGCTTTGCTTGTGGAAAATGGCGTGATTTTATAAGGAACTTATGAACTGTTTAACATTTCGACAGATTCCTCAAACATAATAACCTTGAAGAAATAAGCATAAAAAGAGTACACTGTAAGCATAGAAGCAATGCATTGCAGAAACATTCAACTAACAGGCAGACAGCTAAGGAGGATTATTTTATGACAATATTGGTAACAGGCGGTGCCGGATTTATCGGCAGCCATACAGTAGTAGAGCTTCAGGAAGCAGGCTATGATGTAGTGGTTCTGGACAATCTGAGCAATGCATCCGAGAAGTCTCTGGAGAGAGTAGAGAAGATTACCGGCAAGAAGGTGCCTTTCTACAAGGCTGATATTCTGAACAGAGAAGCATTGGAAGAGATTTTTACCAAAGAGTCCATCGATGCAGTCATTCATTTTGCAGGGCTGAAAGCAGTAGGAGAATCCGTTCAGAAGCCTTGGGAATATTATGAGAACAATATTGCAGGTACCCTGACACTGGTAGATGTGATGAGAAAGCATGGAGTAAAGAACATTATCTTCTCCTCCAGCGCAACCGTATACGGCAATCCGGCCTTTATCCCTATCACCGAGGAGTGCCCGAAAGGACAGTGCACCAACCCTTACGGCTGGACCAAATCTATGCTGGAGCAGATTTTAAGTGATATCCAGAAGGCTGATCAGGAGTGGAATGTCATCCTGCTTCGTTACTTCAATCCTATCGGTGCCCACAAGAGCGGAACCATGGGTGAGAACCCGAACGGTATCCCCAACAACCTGATGCCTTATATCACTCAGGTGGCAGTAGGTAAGCTGAAAGAACTGGGCGTGTTCGGTAACGATTATGACACTCACGATGGAACCGGTGTGCGTGATTACATCCATGTAGTGGATCTGGCAAGAGGCCATGTAAAAGCACTGAAGAAGATTGAGGAGAATGCAGGACTTAAAATTTACAACCTGGGAACCGGTGTAGGCTACAGTGTTCTTGATATGGTAAAGAATTTTGAAGCAGCTAATGGTGTGAAGATTCCTTACGCTATCAAGCCTCGCCGTGCAGGTGACATCGCAACCTGCTATTCCGATGCAACCAAGGCAAAAGAAGAACTGGGCTGGGAAGCAGAGTACGGTATCAAGGAAATGTGCGAAGATTCTTGGAGATGGCAGAAAAATAACCCTAACGGTTATGAAGATTAATCAGAATAAATAAAGAAAGCCTGTAGCGGGAGATGGATTACATCACTCATACAGGCTTTCTTTTTAGGTATATCCGTGACTATTATGCTACGTAAAAATACATGAATATAAAATGACAGAGGCTTCCGGCCATGCAGAACAGATGAAACACTTCATGTGAACCGAATCCTTTATGTCTGGAATTGAACAACGGAAGCTTCAGTGCGTAAATGACTCCGCCTATGGTGTATATGATACCACCTGCTAATAACCACAGAAAACCGGATAACGGAAGCGTATTCCAGAGCCTTCCGAATACGAACACACACACCCAGCCCATGGCAATATAAATAATGGAAGAAAACCATTTCGGGCAAGTAACCCAGAAAGCCTTAATCAACATTCCGACAGATGCAATCCCCCAGACCACAGCCAGCATTGTGTATCCTATCTTACCGCCCAGAATAATCAGGCACACAGGCGTATAAGACCCTGCTATCAGAACAAAAATCATCATATGGTCAATCTTGCGGAAAATCTTCAGCCTACTTCCTGACAGATTCACAGAATGATAAGTAGCGCTTGCTCCATACAAAAGAATCATGCTTCCCATAAATACTGCCATTGCTGCCATGTTCTGCCATCCCGACGTCACACCCGCTTTCACCAAAAGCGGCACCGCCGCAAACACCGCCAACATCATCCCCACAAAATGAGTAATCGCACTTCCCGGCTCTCTAATCGTAATCTGCATAAAAACCTCCTTTTACCTGAACTTTATGTATCTATCTTCTGTCCAATCCCTGCATTTTATACCACTTATTTAAAGTAAAACTATAAGAAATAAAACATAAAACAACATGGTGAAGAAAAGAAAAGCTTACATGTAGTTTTGAAAACTACGTGTTGGAATAATAATATAACAAGACAAAGGGAAAGTCAATATGCTTTACAATATTTTTATACGTTAATGATTTCAATCCTCTTCGATCACTTGGATTTCTAAATAGTCAAAGTCTATTCCTTCAATGAAATTATCTTGATAAAAACGAGCTTTATCATGTCTCTTAAATTCCGAAATGGTGGCATCCAACCAGATGGGTTTTCCCAGATCGAACTGATAACAGACTTCATCCAGGGCATGGAAAATCTTATGTGTCCTGGTGTCTATGCTATGGTCAATAATAACAGTATCCTTCAGCATATGGTTATCCTTAAAAATTTTTGCCCATAATCGAAACATCTTTCTACCTCCATATCCGGGAAGGCTTATGTTGAATTGTCTTCCGGGTGTATTTAAGTATATCGGATTGAGGGGAGAAAGTAAAGCCGCGGTTTTTCAACGGGGAATCATCTGGAAAAAATTATTGGCTTATTAGTTCTTTTTTGGAAAGGAGATGAATAGAATAAATAATGTGGCCACAGCTAAAATAACGAATCATTATTAAAAAAGGATTAATAATTTGTGAAAAATATACATTTTTATGATGTTTTATGGTATACTGATATTATCAAAACAGGAGACAGGAGTTACAAGAGAGCATATATGGAATTAAATAGTAGTGGTGATGGAATCGATAGCTGGAAAGAGGTCAATCTGATATATAATGCAGCATTGAGACAGATAGAGACGAAGATGGAGATCCTGAATGATGAATTTCAGCATGTTCATCAGTATAATCCTATTGAGCACATAAAATCCAGAATCAAAACGCCGGAAAGTATCGTGAAGAAGCTGAAACGTCACGGTTATGAGTCTACAATAGAGAATATGGTGAGATACATCAATGATATCGCGGGAATCAGGATAATCTGTTCCTTTACTTCAGATATTTACAGAATTGCAGACATGATCAGAGATCAAAAGGATATACGGGTGTTGGCAATAAAGGATTATATTACATATCCTAAAGCCAGCGGCTACAGGAGCTACCATATGATTGTCACAGTACCGGTATATCTGTCAGACAGAATTGTGGATACCAAGGTGGAGATTCAGATTCGGACAGTAGCAATGGATTTTTGGGCAAGTCTGGAGCATAAGATACATTATAAATTCGAAGGAGATGCACCGGAACATATCAAAAGTGAATTAATAGAGTGTTCCAGAATGGTATCGGATCTGGATGCCAGAATGTTATCACTGAACGAAGAAATTCTTGCCTTGGCTCAGTCCAAAGAAGATACATATCAGACTTCCGGCAAAAAGTAAGTTGTAAAATAATGAGGTATCCAAGCAGCGCTTGCGGTAAGCGCTGTTTGGATACCTTTTCTTCAGTAAAGGCTTGTGCCCTGAAATGAGGAGTGCCCAGGTACCTTGCGATACCCAGGCTATTATGAAAAAATTTTCTATTATGCATTAATTATGTATTGGAAAAACCTATGAACTACTTCTCTCAAAACTTGAATTAAGTATAACAATTGTTTATGAACAAACTATGAACAACATGTAAAAAGATAGTGAATCTTACAAAAGAATAAAAAATGAATCTAAAAATATGTGCAAAATGCACAAAAGCTACAGACGAGGTTGTGTTTCCGGAAAAAAGATGTTACACTGACAATAGTAGATTGCATAATTTCGGGAGGAGTACAAGATGGAGCATTTTATGGACAAGCTTGCAGAGAAGTTGAATGCGGGAGAGATTATAAAAGCCAACAGGGAAGCGGATACGGAACAGATGGAGAAGCTTCAGGGCAAAATAAAAGAGTACGAGAAATGTCTGGAGCAGATGTGTCAGATGAATCAGGAATTGCAGAATACCATAACAGGTATGAAGACTGCGGGCGGCGAAGAACAGGAGACGCTTGCCCGATTGGAGAAGTCCGTGGAAATCCTTCAGCAGGCTGTTAACATGCAGCACAAATCTGTTGATGAGGTAAAGCGGTCTATGGAAGAGCTGTCAGTCAGAATCAATGATTTTGTTCATAAGGAGAACGTTAAGGTATATCGTAATGTTCAGGCGGTAGTAGTGGAGGAAGCTGCTAAACAGAATGAGGCTTTGAAAGGGCTTGTACCTATGATAGAAGAGATAAAGAATGCGATGTCGGCACCCCAGCCTGCTCCCGGTATCATGAAAGGTGTATTGGGTGTTTCGGTGACGGCTATGATCCTTGCGGCTGCATCCATCGTTTTCCAGGTACTGGTATATCTGCAGATTATCTGATAGGCCGTATTACGGAGCTCGAACACTATTTCAAGGAAAGGATACAACTCAAAATGGGAAAACAGCTTTGGAAACCGGGAAATATGCTTTATCCGCTGCCCGTCGTCATGGTCAGTATGGCTGACAGGAATGGAAAATATAATATTATTACGGTAGCCTGGACAGGGACAATCTGCACAAATCCTCCAATGGTATCTATCTCTGTGAGACCGGAGAGGTATTCTTACCCGATTTTAAAGGAAACGGGAGAATTTGTTCTGAATCTGACAACACGTGAACTGGTCTATGCCACAGACTTTTGCGGTGTGAAGAGTGGCAGAGAGGTGGACAAATTTTCGCACCTAAGTCTGACACCCCTGCCGGCGGACCGGGTGAAAGCTCCTTTGATTGGAGAGAGCCCTGTAAACATTGAATGTCGTGTCAGAGAAATCAAACAGCTGGGAAGCCATGATATGTTTCTGGCTGATGTAGTGGCCGTACATGCTGACGAGAGATTCATGGATGAGAATAATAAGTTCCATCTGGAAAAGTCGGATCCTGTGGTATATTCCCACGGTACGTATTACACTTGTGGGGAATCGCTTGGTACCTTTGGCTATAGTATTCGTAAGAGTAAGACGGGAAAACGGCAGCAGTTCAGCTGCAAAAAATAAAAAAGTTCTTGACGTTTCCGGCGAATCCTAGTATGATAGTTAAAAATGAATGTACGAAATGTACGCTATATTGCACTTTTTGCCACGAAGACGTAGCATCAGGATGATTCCTGGTGCTTTTTTCTTTTTTAAGACGATTGACCGTTATGCTTTGAAGGAGGAATAGGCCATGAATCAAATTGACAGAAATATTGCATTAAATCTCAGGAGAATCCGTAAGACTAAGAATATGAGCCTTGATATGCTGGCTGATCGTACCGGTGTCAGTAAGAGTATGCTTGGTCAGATAGAAAGAGGGGAGTCCAATCCAACAGTCGCTACCATTGGTAAAATCGTAGAAGGGCTGAAAGTACCATTTGAACAGTTGCTTTACGAGAGAGAAGAGGCTATCATCATGCCTACATGGAAGAGTGCACCGGTTTATAAGGAAAAGGACGGTGCTTACAGTATTCATATTTTGTTGCCGTATCATTCAGGGCGTGATTTTGAAATCTATCAGGGCAGTATTAGCCCCTATATGCAGCTGAACAGTGCATCACATGGAGAATATACCTGGGAATATCTCACTGTCCTGAAAGGCGAAGTTGAGATGACCATCGAGGACAAGTCCTATATTGTGAAAGAAGACTGTTCCCTTTATTTTGCATGTGACCGCCCGCACAGCTATCGCAATACAGGCGGCAGGGAAGCAATGGTCAGTATGACTGTCACTAGGGAAGGAAGATAAACAAGAAGAAATCAATCTTTGTCGTGAGAGAAGATATTGGGGGAGTTTAATAGGCTCCCTCTTTTCACGGCATCATTTCCGTAGCGGCTGCGAATAGCATCTAAAGCTGCATCCAGCTTTTTCTCCTTTTCTGATTTGGGTTTGACAGATGTTATATCAAAAATAGATAACTGCATCGGTTCGCTGTCCTGCACAAGTTTAGACGTTCTGATGCCCAGCAGGCGGATCGGTGTACCGTTCCAAAGGTCATCAAAAAGAGCACAGGCAGTGCGATAAATCACGTCAGTGGAAGCTGTAGGTGTGGGCAGCACTGTCTGGTGAGAAACAGATTGAAAAGAAGCATATTTAATTTCCGTACACACATTTCCGGCCAGTTCATGGGAAGCGCGGAGCCGTTTGCTTACAGATTCCGTCAGTGCAAGCAGAACCGGATATGCTTCTTCTTTTGTCAAAATATCAGAAGACAGCGTGGTAGAATTGCCTACTCCCTTTGCACGCTCCTGTCTGGTTTCTACCCGGGAATCATCAATGCCATTGGCATATTCCCAAAGGGTAATGCCATGACTTTTCAAGTGAGATTCCAGAATATGAGGGTCGGACAGTGCCAGCTGGCCGATAGTCAGGATCCCCAGCTTCTTAAGTGTTGCTACACTGGAACGGCCGCACATGAACAGAGAAGACACCGGCAATGGCCACAGCTTGTCTTTGATCTCATTTGCAAAAAGGGTATGGACAAGGTTGGGCTTCCTAAAATCGGAAGCCATTTTGGCAAGAACTTTCCGGTCAGAGATTCCTACATTCACCGTAAAACCATATTTTTCATAAATAGTATCTTTGATGAAAGCAGCGGCCTCAATGGGAGAGGCGTAATGTTCCATGATTGGGGTATAGTCCATATAACATTCATCTATGCTTACTTGCTCGATGTCGGGGCAGATGCTCATCAGATAGTCCATAAGCTGCCTGCTGCGTCTGCTGTACATATCATGGTCCGGTGCTGTCATAACCAGGTTGGGACATTTACGAAAAGCGTTGATAACAGGCTCCCCGGTCGTAATGCCATAGGCCTTGGCAGGAATGGATTTGGCCAGTACTACGCCGTGGCGCTTGGAAATGTCCCCGCCTATAATGGAGGGAATCAGCCTAAGATCGGTCTCTTCACCGTTATTTAGTTTTTCCAGAGCAGTCCAGCTTAAGTAAGCTGAATTAACATCAATGTGAAATATAATCGTTTTTTTCATAAGCGGGTACCTCAAGATAAATGTATTATATACCATGGAAGATTCTCTTTACAACTAAAATAAATGCTGATAGAATGAATGTGTTACGATTTTATTACAGAAAGATTTTGTACTGTACGAATTGGATGGAAAAACGATGAGAAAGATTCTACATAAAAAGTTAAAACTGACATATATTAAGACTACTGTTTTTATCATGTTTGGGTATTTGTTTTTGTATGGAGAGGTTCGGACGTTTGAGAGGACGGGGGAAAATTACTTTCATATCAGTCTGAATGGACAGGAAATCGGCACTGTAGCGGAGCCGGAGGAAGCAGAAGACCTGTTGATAGAGGCGCGCAAGAGGCTTGTTCAGGAAGATACAGAGCTTGTACTGATAGAGGCCGATATGAGTTACAACGGAGAAGAAGTACTTTGGGGAGTGGTGGATGACAGCGAAACGCTGATTAGCCGCATGCAGACTGTACTTGCTGAATCAGAAAAGGAGACGATGCATCGGTCATATACGGTAAAAGTAAACGAGTATATGGTGAATCTGCGGAATATTGAAGAGGCGAAGGAGCTGCTTCAGGCTGCCGTGGACAAGTATGATGCTGAAAATAAATTTGAAGTGGTGCTTCATCAGAATACGGAGAGAGAATTTAGTGTGCTTATGGCTGATATCATAAGCAGTAAAGAGCAGGAAGCGGAAAAGGAAGAGGTGATTTTCCCGGAAGCCGGTATTCATTCCGGGATAACGGAGGCCATTGAACAGGCAGAACCGGAAGTGGAAAAGGGATTTGAAGATTATGAACTGGGAATCCTGGAAATGAGGTTTCCTCAGGAAGTGGAAATCGTGGAAACTTATCTGCCGGAAAGCCGCCTGACCAGTCTGGAACAGGCTGTGGAAGAATTGACCAAGGAACAGGAGACTGTGACTACTTATGAGGTTGTGGCCGGAGATACCTTGTCAGAAATTGCGATTAAGGTCAATATCCCAATGGAGACTATTGTAGAGATGAATGAAACGCTGGATAGTGTGAACTCTACAATCAGGGTAGGAGATGAATTGATCATAACAGTGCCGGAGCCGGAACTTACAGTCAGCCGCCTGGAAGAAAGTTATATCGAAGAAATTTACGATGCTGACATTATCTATATCGATAATGACAACTGGTATACGAACCAGACTGTGGTCAGGCAGCAGCCTTCTGCCGGTTTCCGTAAGATCATTGCCATGGATACGTACGAAAATGACAAATTGGTAAGCCGGGAGATCATAAAAGAAGAAGTAGTGATGGAGGCTGTGCCCAAGATTGTTGAGCGCGGCACCAGGATTCCGCCCACCTATATCAAACCAATATCCGGCGGCCGCCAGTCTTCCGGCTTTGGCAAGCGTACGCAGCCGACCAAAGGTGCCAGCACTTACCACAAGGGTGTAGACTGGGCAACACCTACCGGCACGGCAGTTTTTGCATCCTGTGGCGGAACCGTGGCAAAGGCAGGCTGGGGAAGCGGCTATGGCTATGTGGTCTATATCAACCATGAAGACGGACGCCAGACCAGATATGCACATCTGAGCAAAGTATTGGTCAAAGTCGGCCAAAAGGTGAGACAGGGAGAAAAGATTGCACTGAGTGGTAATACCGGTGTGAGCACAGGCCCTCATCTGCACTTTGAGATCCTGATCAATGGCGTACAGGTGAATCCGCTAAAATATTTGAAATAATATTACAGACAGCCATTGCCTATATGACAGACAAATCATGCTTGTATGAATCAGTGCGTTATATAGGCTGAACGATAAACTTCGAGGAACACCTGTTCTGTTTACAAATATTCATTTTGTGGTATAATGTGCGTATAGGGCAGAGTCAAATGGATAAAAGAACATCTGCCGAGCTAGCTCGAGCAGATGCTCTTTTATCCATTTGACGAGCGAAGCGACTGCGGGAAACCGCAGGTTTCTCGCAGCTCTGCCCGTGGACGGCGGAAAACTGAATAAAGGCTCTGCCGAGCTAGCTCGAGCAGATGCTCTTTTATCCATTTGACGAGCGAATGCGACTAGAGGATACTTCGTAACCTCTGGGAAACCGCAGGTTTCTCGCAGCTCTGCCCGTGGACGGCGGAAAACTGAATAAAGGCTCTGCCGAGCTAGCTCGAGCAGATGCACATTACTAATGTTTGAAAATGATAAACCAGTTGCCTGATTTACCAGGCAAGACCGATAAAATATATTATAAAACCCTTGCAAAAGTAAGTAAAAAATTGAACGAGGTAGATTCAATGGAACAATACGCAATCAAAGGCGGAAATCCATTAGTGGGAGAAGTTGAAATAGGGGGTGCAAAGAATGCTGCACTTCCTATTCTTGCTGCTTCTGTTATGACGGATGAAACCGTATATATAGATAATATTCCCGATGTAAGAGATACAAAGGTTCTGACCAAAGCAATGCAGAACATAGGTGTTATGGTAAAGCATGACGGCCGCCACCGTGTGGTAATCAATGCATCCCAGATTCATGATCTGGTAGTAGAAGATGATTATATCAAGAAAATCAGAGCGTCCTATTATCTTCTGGGCGCACTTTTAGGTAAATATAAGAGAGCAGAAGTGGCACTCCCCGGAGGATGCGATATCGGATGCCGTGCAATTGATCAGCATATCAAGGGCTTTAAGGCGTTGGGAGCAGAAGTATGGATCGAACATGGTTTGATCAAAACAAAAGCGGAGCGCCTGGTGGGCTGCAATATTTACATGGACGTAGTAAGTGTGGGCGCTACCATTAACGTGATGATGGCAGCTTCCATGGCAGAAGGCCAGACTACCATCGAAAATGCAGCTAAGGAGCCTCATGTAGTAGATTTAGCTAATTTCCTGAACAGTATGGGGGCCAATATCAAGGGTGCCGGTACAGACGTGATCCGTATTAAGGGCGTGAAAAAATTCCATGGCACGGAATATACCATTATTCCGGATCAGATTGAAGCAGGTACCTTTATGTTTGCGGCAGCAGTGACCAAAGGTGATGTAACGGTCAAGAACGTGATCCCCAAGCATCTGGAGTCCATAAGCTCCAAGCTTTTGGAAATCGGCTGTGAGATTGAAGAGGCAGATGACTGCCTGCGCGTGGTATCTTCTAAACCTTTGAACCATACTCATGTAAAGACATTACCGTATCCCGGTTTCCCTACAGATATGCAGCCTCAGATTACGGTTGCTCTGGCCCTTGCAGGGGGAACCAGCATTGTGACAGAGAGTATTTTTGAAAATCGTTTTAAATATGTAGATGAGCTGACCAGAATGGGAGCCAATATCAAGGTGGAAGGTAACACTGCCATCATCAATGGTGTACCCAGATATACGGGAGCCAGTGTTTCTTCACCGGACCTTCGTGCAGGAGCAGCGCTTGTACTGGCTGGTCTGGCAGCGGAAGGAATTACCGTGGTGGATGATATCCACTATATTGAAAGAGGATATGAGGACTTTCATCTGAAGCTGCAGTCTCTGGGTGCACAGATTGAAATTGTAAATTCTGAGAGAGAACTGCAGAAGTTTAAACTGAAAATTGGATGACAGGCACAATAACTAGTTGCCCTTCCCTTTCTGACCCAAATCAACTTGAGTGGATGCTTGAAAGAGCATCCTCTTTGTGATATCATTTTATTGTGAATACACTGGAAGGAGTGAGAAGGAAGATGGGAGTATATCTGAATAGTAGAAAGCCATATCTGTTGTTTCAGGAAGAAGCTTCTTCCGCGTATTTTGTTGATAAAACCGATATTTTGAAAGAACTGGTTCCACTGGTGGAATTAAAGGAAAACAAGGTGGAGAAGTCCGGTGAAGAGAGAGGAAAAGGGCACAAATACGTATGCATAACACGTCCCAGAAGATTTGGTAAGACAGTAATGGCTAATATGATTTCAGCCTATTTTGGAAAAGGGATTGACAGTCGTGAGACTTTCAGAGGATTGAAAGCGTCTTCTTTTGATTGGTTTGAGAATCATTTGAATCAGCATAATGTGATTCACGTCATGTGCAATGAATTGCCGGATGAATGTACTACTTATGCACAGTATATTGCCAGAATAAAGAGAAGGCTTCTGAATGATTTGATCAGAGAATTCCCGGACGCGAATATTGACAGGAAAGATCCTTTGTGGGATGCTTTTAATAGCATCATTGAGTTCGGAAATGGTGAGAAATTCATTTTTGTGTTGGATGAGTGGGACTATATCTTTCACCGGAAATTTATTACAGATAGTGATAAGGCCGCTTATATTGATTTCCTGAGTAATCTTTTGAAGGATCAGCCTTATGTGGAATTAGTCTATATGACAGGAATACTTCCCATAGCAAAGTATTCCAGTGGTTCTGAACTCAATATGTTTTACGAGTACACAATGGCAACACGCGAAAAATACAGTGAGTATTTTGGCTTTACAGATGCGGAAGTTGATCAGCTTTACCAGCGGTATTTAAAGAATGTGCAGGAACCTAATGTGACGCGGGAAGGGTTAGAGCATTGGTATGACGGGTATCAGACTGTATCCGGGAAGCGGCTTTATAATCCCCGTTCTGTGGTCGGGGCGTTGAATGATAATCAATTAGGAAGCTACTGGACCAGTTCAGGTCCCTATGATGAGATCTATTACTATGTGGAGAATGATGTTGCGCAGGTAAGGGATGATATTGCTTTGATGGTGTCCGGGACTCCGGTTTTGGCCAAAGTACAGGAATACGCAGCTACTTCCATGAAGTTGACCACAAGAGATGAAATTTTTTCGGCGATGATCGTCTATGGATTCCTAAGCTATAAAAATGGTTATGTATCTATTCCAAATAAGGAATTGATGGATAAATTTGCAGATATGATTCAAAAAGAGCCGTCTTTAGGATATGTACATCGTCTTGCAAAAGAGTCAGGGCAGATGCTATGTGCCACAAAGGCGGGGGATACCAAGAAGATGTTGGAGATTCTGGAATATGCTCATAATACGGAAAGCCCTTTAATGAGTTATAGTAATGAAGCGGAGTTGGCTGCTATTGTGAGACTGGTCTATCTGGAAGCCAGAGACAGTTATAGAATTGAGAGGGAAGATAAAGCCGGAATCGGATTTGTGGATTTTATTTTCGATCCGCGGAAGATGGATGATGACTGTATCATTATTGAATTAAAGGTTGATCACTCGGCAGAAGAAGCAATACAGCAGATAAAAGAGCGTGACTATGCTTTGAAATTTCAGGGCAAATTAGGTGAGAAGCCTGAGTATACGGGAAGAATTCTTGCGGTAGGGATTGCTTATTATAAAGAGGATAAAAAACACAACTGTAAGATTGAAGTTTTGCGGGAAAAAGAATAAATTCCCTGTTGACAATACCTCCTTTTCAGTGTATGTTATATACAGATATTCAACTTCATATTGTATTTGCGTAAGCAAAGATTTCTCTTATTCAGAGTGGTGGAGGTACATAGGACCGGTGAAGCCACGGCAACCCCTTTAAAGGAAGGTGCCTACCTGAGCGAGCAACAGATCGAACAATAAGAGGATTTGATTATCGATATATTCAGGTCCGCTTTTGTAAGCGGACCTTTTAGTTTCCCAGTTCACACTTCAGCTAAAGCATGAAAAGGGCATGCTTGCATCCGACTTTTCATCCTTAAGCTGACGGAGGGAGCGCCACTCTATGAGCAAAGATAGCCGCGCAGCGGCGGAGAGCACCGCAGGTGGACAAAGAACCTCCGGTTCTTGGCGAACGGCGCGGTGTGAACGGCAACCTGCTGTCCCCCATTACCTACGGGCAGCCCTATACTACCACCCTGTAAATTTTTCAAAGGAGGAAAAACATGGAAAAACGTTTATTTACATCTGAATCCGTAACCGAAGGTCATCCCGATAAAATCTGTGATGCTGTATCCGACGCTGTATTAGATGCCCTGATGGAACAGGATCCTTTCAGCCGTGTGGCTTGTGAAACTTGTACCAATACCGGATTTGTTCTGGTAATGGGTGAAATTACCACTAAGGCCAATATTGATATTCCTGCCATCGTTCGTAAGACCGTGACAGAGATTGGATATGATGATTCTAAGAAAGGCTTTGACGGCAACACCTGTGCCGTTATGGTATCTCTGGACAAGCAGTCGGCAGATATCGCAATGGGAGTAGATAAAGCTCTGGAAGCAAGAGAGAACCAGATGACAGATGAGCAGCTGGAAGCAATCGGTGCAGGCGATCAGGGTATGATGTTCGGTTATGCTAGCAATGAAACTGAAGAATTGATGCCTTATCCCATTTCTCTGGCACACAAGCTGACCAGACAGCTGACCAAGGTGCGCAAAGATGGCACTTTAAGTTATTTAAGACCCGATGGCAAGAGCCAGGTATCAGTAGAATATGATGAGAACGGCAAGCCTTTCCGCCTGGAAGCAGTAGTATTATCTACTCAGCATGACGAAGAGGTATCTCAGGAGCAGATTCATGAGGATATTAAAAAGTATGTCTTTGATCCCGTTCTGCCTGCAGAGATGATTGATGAAAATACAAAATTCTTCATTAACCCTACCGGACGTTTTGTAATCGGTGGTCCCAATGGTGACAGCGGACTGACCGGTCGTAAGATTATTGTAGATACCTACGGCGGATATGCACGTCACGGCGGCGGTGCTTTCTCCGGTAAGGACTGCACCAAGGTAGACAGAAGTGCAGCTTATGCAGCAAGATATGTTGCCAAGAATATCGTGGCAGCAGGACTGGCTGAGAAGTGCGAAATCCAGCTTTCCTATGCAATCGGTGTGGCACAGCCTACTTCCGTTATGGTAGATACTTTCGGAACCGGCAAGCTGTCCGATGAGAAGCTGGTAGAAATTGTTCGTGAGAACTTTGATCTGCGTCCTGCAGGAATCATCAAGATGCTGGATCTGCGTCGCCCTATTTATCGCCAGACGGCAGCTTACGGTCACTTTGGACGTACGGATCTGAATCTTCCCTGGGAACAGACCGATAAGGCTGAGACCTTAAAGAAGTATTTATAATCTAAATTAAAGAGCAAGCCCCTCAGAAAGTCCATAATATAGACCTTTTGAGGGGCTTAATTTGGTGGCCACGCATATGAGACTGCCGGTTTCTAATGCCTGAACGATGCAAGTGTAGATGACAGATAACCTCCGAAATACATGATCAAAACTAAAATCAGAAAACTGCCCATCAGAACACACACACGAATCCCTTGGTTCATAATTAATGATTTTAAACGGTCCCAGTATTTACTGGTAAGCCATACAGCGGAAGCAAAGAACAGGATGTACAGCATACTCTGGTTAAAAGAAAGAGCTGCACTGCATAATAAATAGCTCAAAACGATGAAATTGATGGTTTCAACTAAAACGTCCATTATTCTGGCAAAAGTATCTTTCATAATATATGGTATCCTCTCATGTGAAAAATATTGCTGTGTTGTTAATCTTTGAATAGCCTAATGACCGCTCATATCATCACAATTTTTCCGAGATAAATACAACCGCGATGACACGCCAAAATATCGTTTAAAGCTCCGCGCAAGAGTCGAACTGTCACTAAAACCGCAGATTTCAGCGGTTTCCTGCAAGGTTTTCCCGTCACGGAGCCAGTAAACCGCTTTCTTTAACCGGTAATTGATAAGATAATTGTTAAGTGTATTTCCTGTATATTTTTTAAAAGCTGTCAGCAAGGTGGTCCGGCTGATATGCAAATTTTTGGCAAGTTCTTCTGCAACTATTTTTTCTGCATAATGTTCAGATATGTAAGTGAGGGCATCCATAATGTATGGTGGACTTTTAGCGTAAGTTTGCTCATCCTGACTTGTAAATTGCGAAATGTGGGAGAGCAGATACAGAATCAGCAGCCTTTGCCTGAACAGATCGTTTTCTGCATGAATGTTCTTGATAAGTGTCTCATAAAAATCCTTTTGTTCGTCGGTAAGTGTAATAATCTGCCCATTTTTCCCAAATACAGTTAATAACTGCTTCCATTCAGGCACATAATCTGCAATAAATTGATTAGAAAAAAGCAGATAAGCACGACTATAGAGTGTATCCGGTTTGCATAAAATGTAGTGAGGCGTGCCCGGACGAGTAAGTACAAGACGACACCTGATCCCCTGTTCAATACGGTCTTTGAGCAAAATCTTGACATTTCCGGAACGAATCAAATTAATCTCATAAAAATCATGCTGATGAAAATCTACCACGGAGGTATAATACCCTTCGCGGTAATCAACATAAAGATTATCCCAATACACCTGATATCCACAATTGTTTTCCAAATTAGTCATGTGCATTTGCTCCTTTTATGGAATGGTAATCTCAGTATATCATATATTTGAACGATATGCAAATAAGTGCGAACGATTTACTATTGAGGAGCCTATCTGCCTTTTATATAATGATACCAGGGTCAAAAGGTCAGGCTTTTCATGCTTGCATGAAAAAGCATGACTTTGAGACCCCCAAAACATGAGAAAGTAGCCCGAATAGGGCAGATTTCGAATGTTTTTAGGATTGTGCAAGCACGTAGTGCGAAACAATCCGTGGTATCAAGGGAAACAAAAAAGCAGAAAGGATGGTACGAAAATGGATACAATCAGGTACAGCTACAAACAACTGGAGCAGTTTTGCTGCGACGCATTTGTGGAATTCGGTTTTACAGGGGAGGAGGCGGCACAGATTACGGATGTGCTTCTTCTGGCAGATTTATATGGTATCAAATCTCACGGAACACAGCGCCTTGTCCGCTATCATAAGTCTATTGAAAACGGTTCAGTGAAGGTAGATGCTAAGCCGGAGATCATATTTGAGACACCGGTTTCCGCTGTCATAGATGGCCATAGCGGAATGGGGCAGCTGATTTCTGTTTATGCAATGAAGCTTGCAATAAAGAAAGCAAAGGAAGTTGGCATTTCATTTGTATCAGTTCGTAATTCGAATCATTACGGGATTGCCGGATATTATGCGAAGATGGCATGTGATGAGGGATTGATAGGAATTTCCACGACCAACTCTGAATCGATCATGGTACATACCAATTCAAAACAGGCAATTTTAGGTTCTAATCCGCTGGCTTTTGCAATGCCTGCCGAACCTTATCCGTTCTGGTTTGATAGTGCGACGACGGTAGTGCCCAAGGGAAGACTGGAAGTTTATAATAAAGAAAACAAGGCGCTTTACGATTCCTGGGCAGTTGATGAAACAGGTGCAATCTGTACGAATGCGGAGCATGTGCTGGAATGTATAGATGGAAAACTGGGAGCCGGAGGAATTCTTCCTGTAGGAGGAAAAACGGAGGATACCGGAAGCCATAAGGGCTATGGATACAGTATGATCGCTGAGATATTGTGTTCCATTACCTCAGGTGGTGCGACCTCCAATCATCACAAACGTGTAAAAGGGCAGGGAGCAGGTACCTGCCATTCCTTCATCGTCATCGATCCTGAAATTTTCGGGGATTCACAGGCTATCAAGGATTCCCTGTCTGTATTTTTGCAGGAGCTTCGCGATGCAAAACGGGCTGACGAGCAGATTCCGATCTATACCCATGGTGAAAAAGAAATGCAGTCATTCAAGAAACATCTGGAGGAAGGAATTGATGTGAATATCAGCACTGTGGCTGAAATGGTGAAAATGTGTGAATATCTGGGGATGAACAGTACCGCGTATCTTGGAGATGTGGATATCTCGGGTGCGAAGCAGGGAACCTACGACAAAGTTTATAAGTGAGGAAATCCATGATGAAAGATGGTATCAGTTCAGCAGATAAAGTAACAAGTTTCCTGATGATAGGCCAGTCAAACATGGCCGGCAGAGGCGAGTTTGGAGAAGTCGAGCCTATCAGGAATAAGATGTGTTATATGCTGAGGTGCGGCAGATGGCAGACGATGTCAGAACCTGTCAATCCGGACAGACCGATATTTGAAGGAGTGTATCATAGCGGCGTAGGACTGGCGGCAAGCTTTGCGGATGAATATGCAAAGCATACTAATTCGCCTATAGGCCTGATTCCCTGCGCGGACGGTGGGACGAGCCTTTCTCAGTGGATGCCGGGCGAAATTTTGTATGATCATGCCGTGTTTATGACGAAGCTTGCCATGCGGTCATCGAATTTCGGCGGTATTCTCTGGCATCAGGGAGAAGAAGACTGCTATGAAGATAAGATTGATAGCTATAAAGAGAATTTTATTGCTATGATTACGCAGCTGCGCAAGGAATTGGGGGCAGAAAGTCTGCCGCTGTTAATTGGTGAGATTTCGGAAAATATCATACCTGAAAGAAGAAACAGAGAGTATGTGCAGCAATTGAACAGAACTTTTCATGAAATTGCAGGGAAAATTCCATGCTGCAGTGTAGTATCGTCAACAGGTCTTACG
This sequence comes from Lachnospiraceae bacterium, assembly GCA_017465845.1. Lineage (GTDB taxonomy): Bacteria > Bacillota > Clostridia > Lachnospirales > Lachnospiraceae > Acetatifactor. The sequence goes on from JAFTVH010000109.1 coordinate 89,655, forward strand.
TTGAAACCGGATGGACTCCACTTCAATTCGAAATCTTATCGTGAGTTTGGAAAACGGTATTTTCAATGCTATCTGGAACAGAGTTAATTTAGATTAAGCAGTAAAGCTTTGCGCAAGTAACGGGCAAACGGTTTTACTGCTTTTATAATTCCAACAGTTAACAAAGACTTGCACACATAACTGCCTATGTATTATAATATTACTTGTGATTTTAAGAAAATATAGCTTCATATTTATATAGAAAGCACGGGAGAAAAGAAAATGATACATTCCTTCTTATTAATAGGACAGTCCAACATGGCAGGCAGAGGACTGATGGAGGAAGCTATACCTGTTGACACAAGCAGAATTAAGATTTTGAGAAACGGCCGTTGGCAGGGGATGTTCCGCCCCGTCAATCCAGATCGCTCTTTTTCAGGTGTCAATCTGGCAGAAAGCTTTGCGGAAGCATATGCGAAGAAGCATAATGTGGATGTAGGCCTCATTTGCTGTGCGGACGGCGGGACAAGTCTGGAGCAGTGGAAACCGGGAAGTCTGCTGTATGATAATGCGGTATCCCAGGCAAAGCTGGCAGAAAGAACCTCCACTATAGCCGGAATTCTCTGGCATCAGGGGGAAGCTGACTGCGGTGAGGAATTATATCCCACGTATCAGGAGCGCTTTGAGAAAATCATAAATGCGCTGAGAAAAGACCTGCAGTTATATGATGTACCTCTTCTGGTCGGAGGACTTGGAGACTTCCTGGCACAGTGTACACTGGATGATAAATTACAAAATTACGGTCATGTAAATGAAGCTTTAAAAAAGATTGCAGAAGACAATCCCATGACAGGCTTTGTATCTGCAGAAGGCTTGGGCTCGAAGCCGGATAATCTGCATTTTAATGCGAAAGCGTTACATGAGTTTGGACTTAGATACTTTGAGGAGTTTGAGAAGTATCGTGATAAAAACAAGATTTTCGTAGAAAAGCCTTGTGAGGACGATGCTTTGAGGACAAAGATGGAGGAATTATAGAACTATGGCATTTGCGCACTTACATGTTCATACGGAGTATTCCCTGCTGGACGGATCTAATAAAATAAAAGAATATGTAGCACGGGTAAAAGCTCTCGGAATGGATAGTGCAGCCATCACGGATCATGGCGTTATGTACGGCGTCATAGACTTCTACAGAGCCGCAAGAGAAGCCGGAATCAAGCCAATCTTAGGCTGCGAGGTCTATGTAGCGCCAAATTCCCGCTTTGACAAAGAATTGACCGGCGGAGAGGACAGGTACTACCATCTGGTATTGCTTGCGGAAAACAATGTAGGATATGCCAATCTGACGAAAATTGTCAGCCGCGGCTTTACGGAAGGCTATTATTATAAGCCAAGGGTGGACATGGAGGTGCTGAACCGGTACCACGAGGGCATCATCGCATTGTCCGCCTGCCTTGCGGGAGAAGTGCAGCGTTATATTATGAAAGGACTCCTTGACGAGGCTAAGAAGGCTGCCAGAAAGTATGAGAATTGCTTCGGAAAGGGTAACTTCTTTCTGGAACTTCAGGACCATGGCCTGCCGGAACAGAGGCAGGTAAATACCATTCTCCTGCAGATGAGCAGAGAACTGGATATCCCCCTGGTGGCCACCAACGATGTGCATTATACTTATGCAGAAGACGCCGATCCTCACGATATTTTGCTTTGTCTGCAGACGGGGAAAAAGCTGGCGGACGAGGATCGCATGCGCTATGAGGGCGGACAGTACTACGTGAAGAGCGAGGAAGAGATGAAAGGGCTGTTCCCCTATGCCTGGGAGGCTGTCGAGAATACCCAGCGAATCGCTGACCGCTGTCATGTGGAGATCGAATTCGGCGTGACCAAGCTGCCTCATTACGACGTGCCTGAGGGGTATGATTCCTGGTCATATTTGAATAAATTGTGCGACGACGGACTGGCTGAGCGGTATGGTGACGGCAGTCAGCCGGCAGGGGATACAGGACAGACCTTAAGAGAACGTCTCGATTATGAACTTGGTGTTATCCGCACCATGGGATATGTAGATTATTTCCTGATTGTGTGGGATTTTATCAATTATGCCAGAGAAAACGGAATACCGGTTGGACCGGGACGAGGCTCTGCGGCAGGAAGTATCGTTTCTTATTGCCTGAAAATAACCAACATAGACCCCATAAGATACAATCTGCTGTTCGAGCGTTTCCTGAACCCGGAGCGTGTGTCCATGCCGGATATCGATATCGACTTCTGCTTCGAAAGAAGGCAGGAGGTAATCGATTATGTGGGGCGCAAGTATGGTTCGGATAAAGTAGTACAGATTGTAACCTTCGGTACTTTGGCCGCCAAGGGAGTCATCAGGGATGTAGGGCGTGTTATGGATCTGCCCTATGCTTTTGTGGATTCCATCTCCAAGATGATCCCCACAGAGCTGAATATCACGATTAACAAGGCTTTGGAAATGAATCCGGAGCTGCGTAAATTATATGAGACAGACGAGCAGGTACATCATCTGATTGATATGAGCAAACGTCTGGAGGGATTGCCGAGACATACCTCCATGCATGCAGCAGGTGTGGTGATCTGTCCGAAAGCAGCAGATGAATTCGTACCTCTATCCAGAGGTTCGGATGGTTCCATTACTACCCAGTTTACCATGACGACACTGGAGGAATTGGGGCTTTTGAAAATGGATTTCCTGGGCTTAAGAACCCTTACGGTAATCCACGATGCAGTCGGTTTTATTGAAAAGAGTACAGGAAAATATATTGATGTGGACCACCTGGATTATAACGATTCCAAGGTACTGGCATCTATCGGTACGGGTAAGACGGACGGAGTCTTCCAGCTGGAAAGCGGTGGCATGAAGAACTTCATGAAGGAGCTTCGGCCGCAGAATCTGGAGGATATCATAGCGGGAATTTCCCTGTATCGTCCGGGGCCAATGGATTTCATTCCGAAGTATATTAAAGGAAAGAACTCCGGCGAAGAAGTGACGTATTCCTGTCCGCAGCTGGAGCCTATTCTGGAGCCTACTTACGGGTGTATTGTATACCAGGAGCAGGTAATGCAGATCGTGCGTGACCTGGGCGGCTATACGCTGGGCAGAAGTGACCTGGTTCGTCGTGCCATGAGTAAGAAGAAGCAGTCAGTGATGGAGAAGGAGCGCGCCAACTTTATCTACGGAAATCCGGAAGAAGGTGTCCCGGGATGTGTTTCCAACGGCATTGATGAGGCTGTGGCCGATCATATTTATGAAGAAATGATGGACTTTGCCAAATATGCATTTAACAAGTCTCATGCAGCATGTTATGCTGTAGTGGCTTATCAGACTGCCTGGCTGAAATATTATTATCCTGTGGAATTTATGGCGGCGCTTCTGACCTCCGTCATTGATAATCCCAAGAAGGTATCCGAGTATATTCTTACTTGCCGCAGTATGGGAATTACCATGCTGCCGCCGGATATCAATGAAGGGGAGGCCGGATTCTCTGTATCGGGTAACAGCATTCGTTATGCGCTTACTGCCATTAAGAGTGTTGGACGACCGGTGATTGACAGTATTGTAAAGGAAAGAATGGAACGGGGCGTTTTTACCAATCTGAAAGATTTCATTACAAGAATGTCAGATAAGGATATGAATAAGAAAGCCATTGAGAACTTCATCAAGGCGGGAGCGCTGGACAGTCTGGGAGGTACCAGAAAGCAGTTCATGAGCGTGTATGTCCAGATCATGGACCGTATTGTCAAGGATAAGAAGAACAATATGGCAGGGCAGCTGTCTTTGTTTGATATTGCTTCTGAGGAAGACAAGGATGACTTCGATATCAAGATGCCTGAAGTGGGAGAATATCCAAAGGAGATGCTCCTTGGTTTTGAAAAAGAAGTGCTTGGCATCTATGTCAGCGGTCATCCCATGGAAGAGTATCAGGTGCTGTGGGAGCGTTTTCGAACCAATACTACCACGGATTTCATGTTGGACGAGGACACCGGAAAGGCACTGGTGGAGGACCAGTCAACTGTTATCATTGGAGGTATGATTGCCGATAAGAACGTTAAATATACCAGGAATGATAAAGTAATGGCATTCCTCACGATAGAAGACCTGGTGGGCAGTATAGAAGTAGTGGTATTTCCTAAAGATTATGAAAAATATTCTGCGCTGCTTTTAGAAGAGGCGAAAATTTTTGTCAAAGGCAGAGCCTCTCTGGAAGAGGATAAGGACGGTAAGGTACTGTGTGAGCAGATTGTCAGCTTTGAGGAGGCTTCACAGGGCGGGAATCCTTTCAGGAGAAAATTTAGTGGTGGCTATAATAATGGCGGCTACCGGGCCAATGGATCAGCAGCTGTTAATGGTCAGAAGGTGGAAAATTCCATCGTAAAAGTACCGCAGGGCGTCTGGATTCAGTTCCCGGACATAGAAAGCTATCAGGCTTCCCAGAAAACACTGCTGGAAGCGATAGCTGATTCAGACGGTTCAGACAATGTAGTGATATACATTAAGAACCCCAGAACCCTGAAAATCCTGCCTCAAAATCTCTGTGTAAAAGCAGATGAAATCCTTGCACAAAAATTATACGAAATTTTTGGTAAGGAAAATGTTAAATTTGTAACGAAACCTATTGAAAAGCAGTAAAAAATGGATTAAAATAGGAAGTCGGAGAGTACTATACAAGTTTGTTACTATAGGAGGTAACGTCATGGCAAAAGAGCTGAAAACAATTGGCGTATTAACTAGCGGCGGAGATGCGCCCGGGATGAACGCTGCCATCCGTGCGGTAGTAAGAACTGCTATTGCAAGAGGGCTGAAAGTAAAAGGTATTAAGAAGGGCTATCAGGGCCTGCTGAATGAAGAAATCATAGATATGGAATCACGCAGTGTTTCCGAGATCATCCAGAAGGGTGGTACCATTCTCGGTACTGCAAGATGTCTGGAGTTCAAGACCAAGGAAGGACAGCAGAAAGGTGCTGAGATCTGCCGTAAGCATGGTATCGATGGTATCGTAGTTATCGGTGGTGACGGTTCTTACCGCGGGGCACAGGCGTTGTCCAGACTGGGAATCAATACCATCGGAATTCCCGGAACAATAGACTTGGATATCGCATGCACCGATTACACTGTCGGATTTGACACTGCAATCAATACAGCAATGACCGCAATCGATAAGGTAAAGGATACATCATCTTCTCATGAACGTTGCAGCATTATCGAAGTTATGGGAAGAAATGCAGGATATATTGCATTATGGTGCGGTGTGGCAAATGGCGCGGAGGATATCCTGCTTCCTGAGAAGTATGATTTCAACGAACAGGAAATCATCAACAATATCATCGTTAACAGAAGACGTGGTAAGACACATCACATCATTATCAATGCAGAAGGTATCGGACATTCCACTTCCATGGCAAGAAGAATCGAAGCGGCTACAGGTATCGAGACACGTGCTACCATCTTGGGTTATATGCAGCGTGGCGGTAATCCTACCTGTAAGGATCGTTACTATGCTTCTATCATGGGCTCCTATGCAGTTGATATTATGCTGCAGGGCAAGACCAACAGAGTTGTAGGTCACCAGCATGGTGAGTTTGTGGACTTTGATATCGAAGAATCTCTGAATATGCAGAAGGGCATTGATGAATATCAGTGGGAAGTAGCTCATTTATTACAGTAAATTAAGTATGTAAGCTGCAGTGCTTTCACAGCGAAGTGGGCATTGCAGCTTTTTGATTAGTAGAAGGAGAAAACATGATTACCAGTACATCCAACCAGAAAGTCAGGCAAGTGGTGCAGTGGCAAAATAAAGCGAAAGAACGCAGAAAAGCCGGTATTTTTCTGGCAGAAGGCTTTAAAATGTTGGAGGAGGCACCTGTGGACTGGATTCAGGAGATTTATCTGTCACAGGATTGCTTAGACAAGGTGAAGGAAAATGCATTAATATGGAAGAAACTCCTTCAGAAAGGTTATGAAACAGTCTCTGAAGAAGTGTTTCATAAGATGTCAGATACCCAGACTCCTCAGGGTGTCCTGACGGTGCTGAATAGACCGGAATATCGCCTGGAAGAACTCTTAAAACAGGAAAAATCACTGTTCGTCGTTCTGGAAGATTTGCAAGATCCCGGTAATCTCGGAACGATTGTACGAACGGGTGAGGGTGCCGGGATTACAGGAGTAATCATGTCATCTCAAACGGTTGATATTTTCAATCCTAAGGTTATCAGAGCTACCATGGGTTCGATTTACCGTGTCCCTTTTGTTTATGTTGAGAATATCGCTGAAACGATAAAAAGTATGCAAAATGCAGGCGTTCATACCTTTGCGGCTCACTTGAAAGGAGAAAAATATTACGACAGTTTTTCGTTCAGGGAGTCAACTGCATTTCTGATAGGAAATGAGGGGAACGGCTTGAAAAAAGAGACTGCGGATATGGCAGATTTTTACTTGAAAATTCCTATGGAAGGTAAGGTGGAATCTTTGAATGCTGCAATCGCTACATCACTTTTGATGTATGAGGCGCACAGGCAGAGACAGTAATATTATGGAGGAATCGAACATGAAAATTGGTTTTATCGGTTTAGGAAATATGGCATCAGCTATGATAGGCGGTATGCTGCAGAAAGGTGTGGCTGAGCCGGAGAATATCATAGGTTCGGCAAAGACAGAAGAGACACTAAAAAAGGCGGCGGAACAATATGACATTCGTGTCACATTGGATAACGCAGAGGTTGCCGGGGCTTCTGATATCCTGTTTCTGGCTGTGAAACCTATCTTTTTCCCGGAGGTCATTGACCAGATTAAAGATGTGGTAAATGAGCATCAGTTGATTGTCAGCATTGCTGCCGGAAGAAATCTGGCTTATCTGTATGAAGCCTTCGGCAGAAATGATTTAAAGATTATCCGATGTATGCCTAACACACCGGCGCTTGTTCTGGAAGGCTGTACAGGTGTTTGTGCCGGAGAAAATGTGACAGAAGAGGAAATGGAGAAGGTACTTACGCTGCTTCAATCTTTCGGTATAGCCAGTGTAGTGCCGGAGCGTCTCATGGATGTTGTTGTAGGCGTCAGTGGCAGTTCACCGGCATATGTCTTCATGTTCATTGAAGCTATGGCAGATGAGGCAGTGGCGGCAGGTATGCCACGGGCTCAGGCTTATCATTTTGCAGCCCAGTCAGTTCTGGGCAGTGCTAAAATGGTACTGGAGACAGGCAAACATCCGGGCGAACTCAAAGACATGGTCTGCTCGCCGGGAGGAACTACCATACAGGCAGTTAAAGTTCTGGAAGAAAAGGGGATGCGCGCTGCTGTTATGGACGCAATGGAGGCGTGTATCGAAAAGTCTCGGAAAATGTAGCAAGGCGGCAGTTCAGCCATGGAATGTATAATGTGCTCATTCATGCAAGCATGATTCGCCCATCATACATTCCATGGCTGAACTTTGGGCTGAACTTTGGTAAAATATGGGGTTGACAAACAAAGAGTCTTCTGTTATGATGTCATGCGTAACGAATGTAACAAATGTGTAATAATTTGGTTATAAAAGTGATATATTTTAAAGAAAATTGTAACACAAATTGTTATCAATTTGGAGGTAAAGAAAATGGCAAAAAGCAGAAGGCTGCTTGTAGCTCTGACAGGACTTGTTTTAAGTGTATCCCTGATAGCGCAGACAGGCATGACCGCACAAGCTGGCAGCAACAGGAATTACCTGGATTCTTTAAATGGCGGTGTAGCAGCCATCTTAGATCCCAGTGCAACCAACGCTACTGAGATTGCAAAGGCTACAGTCAGAAAATACAGTGTCACGGAAGAGGAGCCTGAATCCACAAGAGTCATGGCAAATGTAAAAAGTGCAATGAATCTCAGAAGTGAACCAAATGAGAATGCTGAAAAGGTAGGAAAGTTATACAAGGACTGCGGTGGCACCATTCTCGAGAGAAAAGATGGTTGGACCAGATTACAGTCCGGAAATGTCATCGGATGGGCAAAAGATGAATATCTTCTGTTCGGCGATGATGCAGAAGCGCTTGCCAACAGTGTGGGCAAGATGATCGCTCAAATGAGTGATGCGCTGCGTGTCCGTAAGGAGCCGAGTAAGAGCGCAGAAGTGTTGGGAATACTTCCCAAGGGCGAGATAGTCGAGGTTGTATCCAGTGGTGAAGATGGCTGGGTATGTATCGATTATGAAGGAAATGACGGTTATGTGATGGAAGAGTATATTACACTGGACTTCCTGATTGATACCGGAGAGACGATGGATGAGATCAAAGCCAGAGAAGCGGCCGAGAAGGAAGCCAAGCGTCATGTAAATTATGGTGAATATACCACCGATGCAGATACTACACTACTGTTGGCAGCATTAATCCAATGTGAAGCCGGCGGAGAGAGCTATGAAGGTAAGGTGGCAGTTGGTGCGGTAGTTATGAACCGTGTAAGAAGCTCTGCTTACCCTGACACGATTCACAGTGTCATCTATGCATCAGGTCAGTTCACACCTGCTATGAGCGGTAAGCTGAACAGAGTGCTGGAGTCCGGCAAGATCAATGACAGCTGTATCAAGGCAGCGGAAGAAGCACTTTCCGGAGTATCCAATGTAGGTGATCTGACACACTTCAGACGTAACAATGGCCGTGAAGGTCTTGTAATCGGTAACCACGTATTTTATTAAAGAATCCAAGGTGCATTCCGTTAACTGTGGGATGTGCAAAAAATAGCCCCGTGTTCTTAGGTGTGAGGTACTTTGCAAACCTCATAACGAGAACGCGGGGCTTTTTTTCTATGAAATCATCCTATCTAAAGGAAGAGATATTTCGATAGTAGTTCCGACATCGATTTGTGACGAAATATTCAGGGAACTGCTTTCTCCATAATAATTTTTCAGGCGTTCATAAATATTTACAAGACCGTAACCGCTTGAGGAAGAGGAATCTAATCCTAATTCCTGGCAAAGTTTAATTTTAGATAACTTCTCCGATGTGATGCCGCAGCCGTTATCAGCTATTGTAATGAATAAATGATCCGACGTTCTTAAGATGCTGATTTTAATGAACCCGGGGTTGTTTCTCAGTCCGTGTACAATACTGTTTTCTACAAGAGGCTGAAGCATCAGCTTTAGGATATGCAGATCATATACGTCTGCAGAGATATCTGTCTCTAAGCGAATGTTATTATTGAAGCGCTTATTCTGCAATTGTACATAGAGCGTAACATGGGTCAGTTCATCCCTGATGGAGATAAGGTCCAAACCATTTGATAAGCTGATACGGTAGAAATTGGAAAGCTTATCAACAATATCGGATACTTCATCGGCGGTTCCGGCCTGTGCAGTCCATTTTATCAGATTCAGAGTGTTATATAAAAAATGAGGGTTGATCTGCGCCTGCAATAAGTTCAGCTCGCTTTTTTTCAGTTGAACACCCATGTTATATTGTTCTGACAGCAAATATTCGATTTTCTCTATCATCTCATTGATATTAACCTGCAATTCTCCGATTTCATCATAACTGTCTACGATACAGTGTGCAGACAGATCACCCTGCTGAATCTTTTTGACGGTATTGGATAAAGCTATGATTCTCTTGGAATTAAAATGGGCGTATATGTGTCCGAGAATGTAAATAATAACGCCAATACCCAATACAAAGAGAAGCAGTTGAAAGAGAGTAATGCTGTCTGTTGCAGAAAGCGTAGTAGGTGAACAAACTACCAGATGCCATGTTCCTTGTATAAGTGGTGATATCACGGTTAACTTGTCTTTGAAAAGAGCAGATTCTTCTTTGACATTAAATTTAGGAGTGGAGGCATCATAAACGAGAATACTATCCGTACCGCTGTGATATCCGATTAAGGGACATCCGGAAGAATCAGTTAAGTATACTTCACCTTGCTTGGAATAATTCGTTGTCTTTAATATATCCAGGATTGCTTCTTCAAAAATATCAATGCAAATAAGACCTATTGCATGATCATAATCTTTCATGCTATAAACAGGCATAGTAAGTGAAAAAACAGAAATGTAGTTTTGGAGTTTCATGTCTAAGAGGAAAGGACCATGCAGCATGGGTCCTTTAAAGATTTGATTACCGCTGTCAGGAAAATGTTGATCTATGCATGCCAATGACCAGGTGGTGGTCTCTTTATCAGCGTAATGAAAATCCGGATTTACATATAGTCGTATTTGATAGATAGAGGTATCATAGTAATAACTGCCAATCAGTACATTTATTTCCTCAAGGTCATCGGCTTGTTCCATTATGCTGTATGAATCAGGATCCTTTTCCATGCAGACACGTAATGATTCCCGCATGGAAAGAGACTTTGTCAGACTGAGCATTTCGGAAATCCTGGTTTCTAATGCGGTAGTAGCCTGATTGAGGTAGAGGTTGCTTATATTTGTAAAATTCCGGAGCTGGGATGTAGATATATGCATATAAAAAACAAGCGAAAGTACGGTTAAGGGCAGGAAAATTAATATGAAATAGGATAAAAAGAGTTTCTTGGGATAAGATATACGTTTGATTCTAAAGACAATATATGAAAGAAAAGCCATCGATATCAATCCTCCGTATTTTTATAGGAATAATTTTTATTACGGAAAATGCTTGGAGTAGTTCCGTAATAGGAAGTAAATATTCTGGTAAAATAATTTTGATTCATATACCCAAGGGAAGCCGCAATATCTCCTATTTTCATGTTTGTATCTAAGAGCAGAGCTTTTGCTTTTTGCATACGGATATCCAGGATAAATTGTTTTAAGGTTTTCCCTGTTTGCTTTTTATACAAGAAGCAAAGATAGGTAGGTGATACAAATACATGGTCGGCGATTTCTTTGACCGTTAAGGTATCGGACAGATGATTTGTTATATATTTTTCAGCCTCATAAACTATTTTACTGTAGTTGTTTTTGTTTTCTATTTCAGACAGATACAAGGTTAAAAGCTGTTGAATGTAATGATGCAAATCTTCTAAGGTAGCAGCTTCATTAACAAATTCACTGATTAATTGAGACGGTGGATTTGCCAGTTTTTTATTCAGATCAAGCGTAAGCTGGAGTAAATCGTCTCTGATGTCTGAAATATTTTGTACATCACAGTTGCTTAGATATACAAAATAGTCATCAAGATAAGAGGAGGCCTGCATAATATTGAGTTTTTCAAGGCAATCGCAATAGCATTTTCGCGCATTATGCTCTAAAGAAAATATATTTTTCTGGCCGGCTTCTGTAATGAAAATGCGTTTATATCCCCTGAAAAATGCTGTAAGTGTGGCAGTTCTGGCTTCGCAGAAAGCTTTATTTAAAAAATCAGGTGAATGAAAAATCCGGCTGATACCAATTGCAACATTCACTTCATCAAAAATATTGAGCAAAGCAGATAATCGTTCGGACAAAATGTCCTGCGTATAGGTATCAGGTACATTTGAAAAAATAATATATCCGTTCCCGCACTTGGATATCATGTTTTCTTTTCCTAAAATTTTGGGCAGCTCAGATTTAGTGATATAATAGTAGTTGTTAGTCAAAGATTGTAATTCTAAGGAATCCAATATTTTTTGCGATGAAAATGTGATACCTGAGTTCAAACGAATTAATATAGCAGCATAAGGTTTGTCAAAAGACACAGGAAGGGTCAGTTCTGACAGATATCTCCCAAAGTCGGGAGCGGAGGATTTGTACAGTACTTTTAAAGCGGAATCATCGTCGGCAGTATATAAATTATTATGAACAGAAGTACGCAGACGATGAATCGCTTTTTCTACTGCAGTGAGAAGGTCAGAGAGCGTAAAGGGTTTGAAAATATAGTCAACAGCACTCAAACGTACTGCAGACTGCATATATAATTTATCGGTGTATCCACTTAAAAAGATAAGTTGTGCCGAAGGAAAGCGGCTTGAAAATTCCATGGCAAAAGAAATCCCATCCATGTGAGGCATTCTGACATCGCAAATTACAATATCGGGCAGTAGTTCCTCGGAAAGTACCAGTGCATTTAACCCGTCTTCTGCTTCTCCTACGATTTCGATATTCATCTTTTCCCAGTTGACAGACGCTCTGATTTGCTCTCTTGTAGCGATTTCATCATCAATAATAAGTAGACGATACATTTCTTTCCTCCCCTGTTTTTAAACAAGTCAACATCTAATGTGAATTATATCATTCTTAAAAAATAGATGCAAATATTACATCCGGATTGGAATAAAAACATAATTAAATTGCAAAAATCGAAATTTTTTTGCCTATACAATGAATTTCGGTAAAAGTCATTTTAATATTTGTATCAATTTTGAGTAATAATGTTTGTATCTTCTGAAAAAGATATCTGTTAAAGTATATGCATGACAGATACATAAGTAATGAAGGAGAAATAAGGGCATGAAGAAAAATGAGGTGTGGAAACCGAAAAAAGTCAAATTCAGTACATATTTTAAAAGAAATTATGATCTATATCTTATGTTACTCCCAACTTTGATTTTTATAACCATATTTAGTTTGGTTCCAATGTATGGAATAACATTGGCGTTTAAAGATTATAACATGTTTGCTGCGGAAACGCCGTTTAAGTCGATTATAGCGAGTGAATGGGTTGGGTTGAAGCATTTCACTAAATTGTTCAGCAGACCGGAATTTTTGCAGGCATTGAGAAACACATTGATTATCAGCGTATTAAAGATAGTTTTTGTTTTTCCGTTTCCAATTGCCTTTGCTATTTTATTAAGTGAAGTAAGAAGCATCAGATACCAGAAAACATTGCAAACAATTGTTTACCTTCCTCATTTTCTTTCGTGGGCCGTTGTTGCAGGTATTTTCGTATCTCTGTTGAGTTCGACGGGTCTTGTGAATTCATTGCTGGTTTCACTTGGATTTGAAAAAATAAATTTCTTAATGAGTAATAAACTGTTTCGCCCGGTATTGATTATATCTAATATATGGAAAGAATTTGGATGGAGCTCCATTATTTACTTCTCGGCAATTGCAGGGCTTGATCAGGAATGTTATGAAGCAGCAAGAGTAGATGGTGCAAATCGTCTTCAACAGATATGGTATGTTACAATACCCGGATTAATACCTACTATAGTCTTGATGCTCATTACAAGAGTGGGAAATATTTTGGAAGCCGGTTTTGGTCAGATTTTTGCCATGTATAATCCCACAGTTTATGAAACGGCAGATATTATTGAAACATATGTTTATAGAATTGGTCTTGGAAAAATGGATTTCAGTATTGGTACGGCAGTCGGCTTGTTTAACTCTATTATCGGAATGATTCTTGTACTTTCTTCTAACGCGGCTGCAAAGAAATTGACAGGTAAGAGTATTTGGTAGGGAGAGGTCGTTCATATGAAAAAATTAAAAAAGTTTGATATTGTTCTTTACATAATTATGACAACGTTGGGGTTTATCACATTAATTCCTGTACTTAAGGTAGTGGCAGAAGCACTTAGTGATCCCAGGTACGTTGTATTAGGTGAAGTAGGGATTTTGCCTAAGGGTTTTACGCTGGATACTATTTTATTCGTATTAAGAAGAGTAGAATTCTTAAATTCTTTTAAAGTTACAGTAATTATTACGATTGTCGGCACGCTTTTGGCAATGGTACTTACGGTTACAGCAGCGTATCCTCTTTCTAAACCAAGCTTCAGAGGGCGAAAGTTTTTCTTGTATATATTTGTATTTATTATGCTTTTTAGTGCGGGTATGGTTCCGAAATATTTATTGTTTCGTTCTTTAGGATTGATCAATACGATATGGGCATTGATTTTTTCTGCTTCATTTTCGGTTTTCAATATGTTTGTAGTAAAAAACTATTTTGAGGGCTTACCGGAATCCGTAGAAGAAGCTGCAAAGATAGATGGAGCATCCAACACCAAGACATTACTTACTGTAGTATTACCTATGTCCTCGCCGGTGCTTGCCACTGTAACACTATTTTACGGTGTAACTTATTGGAACAGTTATTTCTCGGGTATTATGTACATTACAGATCCCAAACTAAAAACCTTACAGCAATATTTATATGATCTGATTAAAATGACCTCTTCTTCAGATTTGAGTGCAACTGATGCGGAGGCATTGGCAACATTATCGGGTGATGCGGTAAGAAGCGCAACGATTCTGGTGTCTACAATACCAATTTTGGTTTTATATCCATACCTGCAAAAATATTTTGTGAAAGGTATAACGATTGGTTCTGTGAAAGGCTAGGGTGTAAATATGGCAGTAGATAAGACGGTTGACTGTATGGGTATCGAATTGAGCCACTATTGTATCGTGTGTCCGGAAAGCCCTACAGTGGATGAGAAATTTTTTGCTTATATTTTTTAGATATTATTTACTTCGCAATTATGGTTATAAGCTGGAAATCGTCAGTGATACTGAAAATGGTATAGAGTATGAAATATTGATAGGGAATACAGTACGTACTACAGAAACACCGAAGGAAGGTCAATTTGTTGTATTTGCCGGTGACTTTAAACTGCAGCTTATTGCAGCAGATATGCAGAGTTACGAAGCTATGTACGAATATATGACAAAGGAACTTCTGAAGCCGATAGCTGGAAAAAACCATGTTATCTCTGAAGGTTTTGTATATGCCGGAGAAAAAGTTCGGAATCTGGAGACCGGAACGCGATTTGCCACTGAAAGACCGGGAGATGTGCGTTGTATGTTCTACAATGTCTATGGCTATAAAGCACGGTGTGGTCCGATTGCTGAACGTCAGGGACTGCAGGAACAGTTGATAAAGACCTATATGCCGGACGTCCTCGCTTTTCAGGAATATTCCGGTAACTATCATAGTGCATTTACTTATAGACTCAGGGAAAACGGGTATTGCGAGGTAGAAGTATTACAGGGGGAGAATAACTATACGCCGCTTTTTTACCGCAAAGACCGTTTAAAGGTTATGGACTCCGGCTATCTTCTATATGAGGGACCCAATGATGTAAATTCTAAGTCTATTACATGGGCTGTGTTTGAAATGTTGGAAAGCGGTAAACAGTTCATTGCCATGTCTAATCATTTCATGTACAATCAGTCCGGCATAGATGCAAACGCTGCACGTGTTGCGAATGCGAAAGAGGCAGCAGCGCTGATTGCCAAGTTACGATCAAATGATGTTTACAAGGATATACCAATGTTATTTGGCGGTGACTTAAACTGTAATATGAATTCTGAACCCGTAGAAAAGCTTACAGAAAATGGTCTTGTAAATGCATGGAAAATAGCGGAAGTTAAAAACGACAGCAGTGGACATCATGACTATACAACGTACAATGAAGAATACGAAACCTACTCTGCCTGGGATATTCCGATAGAAGGATATTTGGGGGCAACGTCTATAGATCATGTATTTGTCTCTGAGAATACACTTGTCAAGAGTTTTGCTACTCTTATGGATATGTATGCATTAATCGCATCTGATCATTTGCCGGAACTTGTTCAAATCTCACTGAAGTAACAGTGCTTTGGACATGACTACCAATGAAACAACGTTAATTGCAAGAGTAAAGATTTTTATATTTTACGTTTTGCACAAATTTCAGAACCAAATCTTAACGGGCGCCTGAACAGTTACAGGAAAGGAATAAAATATGAAACGAGAGAAGAAGCTATTGTCTATCCTGATCATGTTAATAATGCTTTTGCAGATGGCTTCAATGCCGGTACTGGCGTACCAGGATCCCGGTTATGGGGTTCAGAATGCCACAAGTAAATTTGCAAATGCAGTACCTATGTCAGTTGCGCATCGGGCAGCCTGGCGTATGGCTCCGGAGAACTCTCTGCTTGCGATCGCAGCAAGCATAGAAATGGGAATTGATGTAGTAGAGATTGATGTCAAGCTCACCAATGATGGTGTTGTTGTATTGTCTCACGATGAATCCATTGACCGTTGTGTGTCAGTCAGTTCCGGAGATGTTTCCGGCTATTCATGGGAACAGTTAAAAGAAACATCCCTGGAGCCCGAAAAGGGAGGAACGGATACAAATTACACGATTTCGGAGGAGCAGGCCTCTTTACTGAACAGCCTGCCTGATTATGCTACCCATTGCGGGCTGGCTGCAGCCGGAGATACTTTGCCTTTATCAAGGCTTGATGATGCTATTGATCTGATTAAGCAGTATGGTCCCAATACAATGATCAATCTTGACCATTGCTTTAGTCAGGAACTGTTTGTGGCCTGCTATAGCCTATTCCGCGAAAATGGCCTGTTAGGAAATGTGTTTTTTAAAAACTGCAATTCTGTTGAAACCATGAACAGTTGGTATGATGCTGCGGCAGAAGCCTGGAATGAAGTTCATGCAGAGGACATAATTACAGCACAAGATGTGAAGAACAGTATCCTGTATGTGTACATCATTTATTCGGAAAATTATACTCCCCTACAGCAGCATCTGGATAATGGTGACAATCTTGTGATGACGGAAATCTGTATAAGCGACGACGCGGAAGATGTCAGAATTCAGGAGAAACTTGAACCCTGGTGTTTGGAAAAGGGTGTTGCTATGTTTGTCAACACAATGTGGCACGGACTGTGCAGTACAAAAGATGACTGTGAAATCACCTGGGCAGAAATGCTGGACAGAGGATATGTGGCTATTCAGACAGATTGCGCAAGTGAGTTGGCCTCTTACATGTATGACTACAATCGTCAGCGTGATTCAGTCGAAACGATTCAGGCAGAACATTTTCATTTGTTCGATTATGAAACCTACAGTTTCAATATAATACCCGTTGCTGCCGACTCGGATCTGAACAAGTGCGTTGAGGGCATGGTTAACGGAGACTGGCTCTCTTATGAGAACATTATCTTTGATGGCAACGAAAACATGCTGGATGTCACCTTTAAGGGGCTGGCAGATGATGCAGAGTTGGAGTTCTATCTGGATGAAATTGCAGAAAGTAACAAAATTGCAACAGTTAATCTGTATTCCACTGCTGATTATGAGGATATCCATACTCTTATTACGGGAAATATCGAAGCAGGAGAGCATACTTTGTATGTTCAGGTTACCGGGGCTATCGGTACTGATTTAGTATCCTTGGACAAGTTCGGTTTCTTACGTTCCGCCGATCTTGAAGGGGAAGCAGAGTTTTCACAGATCAATGTTGAAACTGACACCGGTGTGGCTCCTGCAATGCCAGGGACTGTTAAAGTGACTATTGGCGGGAATTCTTATAATCTGAAAGTTTCCTGGGAACAGATCTCAGCCGCAAGCTATGAACAAGAGGGCGAATTCGAGGTTCAGGGATATGTGCCCGCTCTTAGATGCTATACGCAGGCACTTGTGACAGTCCGCGCATTGATACCGGATATTGTTCAGGATGAACATTTGGCTTTGTGGCTGGACGCTTCCAGTGGTGTTACAGCTGATGGAAATGCTGTTACTCAGTGGGCTTCCAAAGTCGGTGATATCGTTGCCGAAGTCAAGGAAGGCAGCCCTACTATAGTAGAGAACGCCATTGGTAACCAGACCGGCATACAATTCGATGGTGATGATATCATGAAACTGACAATGCCGGACAATTTCTGGAATAATAAGAGTGAATTTACGGTTTTGCTCTTCAACGCTCCTGAATCTACAACAAACGGTTCCAACATGGGTACTTCTGTCAGCACCACCTATAGTCAGGATTATAGCATTCTCTATTTCTACGAGACTACCAGCTGGGGAAGTGCATTGTTTACTGCCAGTCAGAACGAAGTATTGTTCCGTTTTGGATCAGGCGTGCGTTATGATTACGGTACCGCATATGTACGTGAAACAAATATAGGCAATATCTTTACAAGTACTGCTGTTCGGAAGAATGGCAGAGACAACAGCGTATTTGTGGATGGAAAACTCGTTTTTACGGGTAAAGGGCAGTCTTATAGCACAAGTTTCATTGGATCAAATGGTGAAATTGGTTACGGTAAGAAGGGCCACAATTATACGGGTACAATATGTCAGATCCTTGTGTATGACAGGGCTTTAACAAATGATGAAATCCTAGCGGCACAGAAATGGATGGCTGAAAAATATTATGACGAGGTAATGGCTGTCGAGCAGGTCAGTGTTGTCTGCGAGGAGGGAACCGTACCTGTACTGCCTGAAACGGTTCAGGTTACTTATGCAAGCGGAGTTACCGCTAGTATGGGAGTGACCTGGGGATCAGTCAATCCAAACAACTACCTGACTCCCGGGGTATATGACATAAGCGGTGAGTTGATTAATGGAAGTACAATAACGGCAACAGTTACAGTGACTGAAAAAGAAGAGATTGATATAGATAAGGGAGAAGTTGTTACGGAAGGTCTGATGTTCTGGCTAGATGCCGGCGCCGGAGTGGCAACAGATGATAAGGGAGCTGTAACCAAATGGGAATCCAAAGTGGGTGACCTGGCAGCAGTGCCCAGCAGCGGCAGTGTAACACTTAATCCTAAAGCTGTTAACGGACAGCCCGGACTGGTATTCGATGGTGCAGATTCATTAAAGATGCAGCTTGAAACAGATGCATTGAATGGTTTGACCGGTGGTACGGTTATCGCCTATGCAGCTTCTAATAGAGACATCGACATGCCTAATAGGAATATTGCATACAGTGGTCAGCGGGGAACACTTTTATATGTTCCTGAGACTGAGGGTTGGGGCAGTTTCTATCTTGGTACATACAAGAATGCAGTAAGTGTACGCTTTGGTACGGGAAATGCTGCTAACCCTGGTTTTGCTGAGTATCGCGATGAAGTGAACACCGATTTTACTACAACAGCAGTACGTTGGGATGCTTCTGCAACGACGGATAACTATGATATAGAGGTTGACGGTGAAGAGTTTGGTACTGCAGCTTCGGCAGGAAGTGCGACGAGCAGAATTGATAATCTGCTTTATATTGGCGAAGGTAAGAACAGCCAGTATTGGAACGGTACAACCTGTGAAATTCTGGTATATAACTGTGCTTTGAATGATGAAGAACTGGCAGACATTTATAATTATCTGAACCACAAGTATGAAAATCTTACTTCAAATGTTGTTTGGGGTATTTATCTGAAGGAAGAAGGACAGGAATTGTCTTCCTATCGTGGCACAACACTGACTTTAAATGCTGAAGTAGTTCCTTTCTATGCTGACAATACGAAGTTGGTATGGGAAAGCAGCAATCAGGAAGTAGCAACTGTGGATGAAAACGGCAATGTGACTGCAGTAGGCTTAGGCTATACTACTATCACCGTCACAACAGAGGAAGGTGGATTTAGCGCAACTTGTACACTTAGTGTTACGAAGCCACAGGCTGAGTCTGTCTGGCAGGATATCCAAAACATGAGGGAATGGGCAGACAATCAGGATGCGGACGTCTACTGCAACTGGAATGTAATGGAGGAAGCTCTGACGGGCACAGATAATGTTTCACAGGATAGCTCTCTGGAAAGTTTATTGGAGGCTTACCAGACACTTCGAAATGCCAAGTTGGCATTAGAGAAGAAGCCTGCTATGGAGAATTATGGATTTGCAGAAGGTTCTGAGAACCAGAATATTGACGAGGGGACATCATTAACAGTGGATGTAGAACCGGATTCCAGGTATTTCGTAAGTGTAAATGTTGACGGGAAAACTCTGGATAATGAGAAATATGTAATTGCTGATGGAACCGTAATTACTTTGAATGAAGAATTTATCAGAACCCTTTCCGTTGGTGAACATAAGCTGTCTATCGTTTTTGTGAATGGTGCGGCTGAAACGTGCTTTACAATTTTAGCTAAGCATACACCTACTGAGCCAGATGAAAGTGAGCCTGAGGAAAATATCACCGAGGAGAGCGAGCCGGAGGAGAGTACCACTGAAGAGAGTGAAGATGAAAGTGAGCCTGAGGAAAATATCACCGAGGAGAGCGAGCCGGAGGAGAGTACCACTGAAGAGAGTGAGTCAGAGGAGACAGAATCCTGGGATGATAAGAAGGAGAAGGAAAGTATGGCGTCTCCGGCAACCGGTGATGAGGCTCCTATCATGGAAATGGTAATTATGTTGTGTTTGGGCGTTGCCGGATTGACAGTGGCATTTCTTCTTCGGAAAAGACGAAACACTAGTGGAATGTATTAAAAAGGAAAAACAGAAACTAGGGAGGTAACAGTATGAGAGAATATTCTTGTGATGTTGCTGTTATTGGTGCAGGACCGGCCGGGCTTGCTGCAAGTCTTGCAAAATTGCACTGAAGTAACAGTGCTTTGGACATGATAAGGAAATGGAATTGTAAGCCGCAAGTATTTGGAAAGGAATTAAAGGGTCCTACAGCCGAATAAAACAGGATGAGGATTCTTTAAAATATAAATTTAAATAGGAGGATGTTTTATGAGAAACATTAAAAAGTGGACAGCATTATTTCTGAGCATGACTATAGGATTAGGTTCATTAGTCGGCTGCAGCAAACAGGATGCCGGAAATGAATCGTCTGTCGGGAATGAACAGAAAACAGA
This sequence comes from Lachnospiraceae bacterium, assembly GCA_017465845.1. Taxonomy (GTDB): domain Bacteria; phylum Bacillota; class Clostridia; order Lachnospirales; family Lachnospiraceae; genus Acetatifactor. The sequence goes on from JAFTVH010000109.1 coordinate 110,088, forward strand.
AAATGCGCAGAGCGCCGAGACACAGCAGTCAAGCGCGGAAGTGGAGGAAGAGGATCCTTTCCTCACCGGTGAAAAGCCTGTACTGAATATTCTATATTATAATCAGGCATATGATATGAACGCTGATGCGGCAAAGGCAATTATGGAAGAGATAACCGGATATGAGGTAGTATATCATAACCTGCCGTCGGAAAATGCATCAGAAAAATTGATGCTGGAGATCGCATCAGGCGCAGAATATGATATGATTTATCGATGCAAGACAAGTGACTACAGAGAATTGGTTTCTCAAAATGCAGCAATGGATGTTACAGAACTTCTTAATAAGTATGGCAATGAGGTGCTGCAGAATGTGGGAGAGTTGGATTGGGAGATGGTAACGGATGAAAATGGTGCTATTACCGGTATCCCTTATCCGGGTGCACAGCAGCCGGCAGATACCTTATATGGTAAGTTCACAGGTGGTATTGCTTTCAGAAGTGATATCTTAGAGGAACTTGATAAAGAGATACCTACGACAATTGATGAATTTTACGATGTGTTAGTTGCATATAAGAATAAAACCGGTAATGCAGCTTTAACAATGAAATCAACTGCTTTTGTAGCTGCTATTACGTCTGCATTCGGTATTGCAGGGTGTGAGTGGTATGACGTAGATGGCGAATTGGTTCACAGGGTACGTTTAGATGGTTTGAAGGATTACATTGCATTTATGCAGAAGCTTTATGCAGAAGGTTTATTAGATAACGATATGCCTATTAATGCTTCTAAAAACTGCAGAGAAAAGTTTGCGAATGGCACAGCACTTTGTATGCCCTTGGATTTCTGGGATATTCCTACAATCAAGTCTGCTATGGAAGTAAGCAATCCTGAGGCTAAGGCAGTATTTTCTGTGGCTATGTCAGCAGATGAAGATACAGCGGGATTTGTATCTGTTTCCAGTGGTGCAGGTGAAATTTGCGTCATCCCTAAAACTGCAAAAAATCCTGAACATGCTATGATCTGGTACAATATTATTTCTAATACAGAGAATTGTAAGCGTATCTATATCGGTGAAGAAGGCGTAAGTTATGAGGTTGTTGATGGAGAATATTATCCGTTATTCCCGGCATTTGATGAGTATGTAAACTCTGATAAGTATACCGGTTCTGTTGAAGGCGGAGAAATGAAGAAACAGTGGATGGCCAGAGCACGTAAAACGACAGAAATGGCCGAGGCATTTGAACAGATGAATGAAAATGCGGATAGCTATACAAGATATGACACTGTAGAAAAATATGCTTCAAATCTTCCTGCTATTAAAGAAAATGCAACAGCCCTTAATAGTGCGATTTCAGATATTATCATTGCCGGTATTGTGGAAGGTGGAGATGCACAGGCCGTTGTAGACAAGATTATAGAAACATGGGAAAGAGAAGGCGGCTTAGATTGTGAAAAAGAAATTAATGAGTGGTATGTAGAATTCAATAAATAATTTCTATTGCTGCAGTCTTATCGTACCGAAAAAAAGGAAACAGTAAATGACAGGAAATGTCCGATGTTTTTTAGCATTTAGAAAAGTGCTTGACGTCGGGCATTTCTATTTTCAGAGAAAGGCGGAGGAAACAAAGTATGATTTTATTTAATGAACAGAACAAAGTTTTTACAATACATACAGCAAACAGTACCTACCAGATGAAAGTATCACAGCATGGACATCTGCTGCATTTGTATTATGGAAAAAGGATTGTGGATGAGGATGTTTCTTATCTGATTCCGAATGTGGTACGGAGTCATGAATCGAATCCTGCAGAGGCAGGAGTGGACAGAGTTTACTCTCTTTGTGCGTATCCCCAGGAGTTTTCCGGTAATGATGCAGGAGATTATCGTATCCCTTCCATTGAGGTGGTTAATGCAGATGGAAGCTATGCTTTTGTAGGAAAGTACCGTTCCCACAAAATTTATTCCGGCAAATATCGCCTCTCCTCACTTCCGACACTGTATGCATCGAATGAGGAAAACGCAGAAACCCTGGAAATGATTTTAAAGGATGAGGTTACACATGCAGAAGTGAAATTACTTTACGGCGTGTTTTATGAGAAAGATATCATCACCCGCGCAGCTGTTTTCTGCAATCATTCCGAGGGAGACATACACCTGGAACGTCTGATGTCAGCCAATGTTGATTTTATGACAGGCGATTTTGATATGATTGGCTTCTTCGGGCATCACTATTTGGAAAGGCAGACTGACAGACGCCACCTTTCCCATGGAATCAACGAGATCGGTTCCTTTAGAGGAGTATCCGGTCATTTTCACAATCCTTTTGCAATTTTGTGTGACAGAAATACGAATGAGGATACCGGAAATGCGTATGGGTTTGCACTGATGTACAGCGGCAATTTTGTATTTGATGCGGAGGTGGATGGCTATAGTCAGACGCGTATTGCCATGGGGATCCATCCTAAGCAGTTTGATTTCCTGGTAAGAAAGGGAGAATGCTTTGAAGCACCTGAGGTTGTGATGGCATATTCTGATAAAGGGTTATCTAAATTAAGCCACAGCTACCATGATGTTTTCAGACAGAATGCCTGTGAAAGCAGGTTTGTACGTAGTGAGCGCCCTGTCCTTATCAACAGCTGGGAGCCGTTCGGATTTAGCTTCGACAGTGAACAGCTGATCAAGACTGCTGAAATATCGAAAGAACTGGGTGTGGATATGTTCGTACTGGATGATGGATGGTTCGGAGCCAGAGATAACGCGAAAGCAGGACTTGGAGACTGGGTTGCCAATGAGAAAAAGCTCCCGGGAGGAATTCCTGCGCTCGCAGAGAAAATTCACAGCATGGGAATGAAGTTTGGGCTTTGGTTTGAGCCGGAAATGATAAATGAAGATTCTGACCTTTATCGTGCGCATCCTGACTGGTGTCTTCGCGTGCCGGGCAGAGATCCTGCACGAAGCAGACATCAGTTGTGTCTGGATCTGTCACGTCCTGATGTGTGTGAATATCTGATAGAAGCAGTGAATAAAATATTAGATGACGGTAGCGTGGATTATGTGAAGTGGGACTATAATCGTTACGTATGTGATGTATACAGCAGCTATTATCCGCCGGAGAGACAGGGGGAGATTTATCACCGATATATTCTGGGGCTGTATCGAATCATGGACGGGATTATCAAGACCCATCCTGACATTTTATTCGAAGGCTGCAGTGGCGGCGGTGGCCGTTTTGACGGTGGCATGTTGGTTTATTTTCCACAGATCTGGTGCAGTGATAATACGGATGCACCGGACAGACTGACGATTCAGTACGGAACTTCCTTCATGTATCCGGTAAGTACCATGGGAGCGCATGTATCGGTATGCCCCAATAAAAGGACGAAGCGGACAGTTTCCTTCAAGACACGGGCAGTGACTGCAATGCACGGAACCTTTGGTTACGAACTTGATCCTGCGAAGATGAGTGAAGAAGAGAGAAAAGAATGTGCAGAGTACTCAGCTTTTTATCGTAAGCATCAAAAATTGATTATGTCAGGCGACTATTATCGTCTGTCTTCCCCATATGATGACAGTATTTTTACTGCATGGCAGTTCGTGTCAAAAGACGGAACGGAAAGTCTTGTCTGTGTGGTAACGGAGGACATTCTTATCAATGATAAAAACAGCTATGTATGCCTTAGAGGATTAGAGGAAAATGCTTTCTACAGGATAGAAGAAACAGGGCAGGTACTGAGTGGTGCGGCATTGACCAATATCGGTCTGCTGCTTCCTCATTCGCAGCCTCAGTACAGCGCGTTTGTATTTTATTTAACAAGGATCGAGGCAACAGTTGTGAGCAGGTAGAGAAGCGAATTACGATGATTCCATTTGACCCAAAAGCGTGAATGTGCGCCTGCACTATGAAATGATTTATCGTGCAAAATCTTCCATTGCTGAAACAGAGAATCTGTAGTAAACTAATAGTACATAAAACGCGAAACAAAAAGAAAGGTGGAGAAAGCATGTTTGAACAGATTATGTTCTGGCTGGTACTTCTGATCGTGCTTCTGGGAATCGAGATGGCTACGATGGGACTTACGACCATCTGGTTTGCCGGAGGAGCACTGATAGCCATATTGGCAGCGGCTTTGTATGCGCCGATTTGGATACAGATCGTACTTTTCTTCCTGGTAGCTCTTGTACTGCTTATTTTCACAAGACCTATTGCGGTAAAGTATTTTAATAAAGACCGCGTCAGGACCAATGTGGAAAGTATCATAGGAAGGCAGGCTATTGTTACAGGTGAGATTGATAATCTGCAGGGCCGTGGCCAGGTGACGGTGGGCGGTCAGGAGTGGAGTGCCAGAAGTGCTGTAGACGGCAGTATCATTCAGGAAGGCGCAGTCGTGACTGTGGTATCGGTCAGCGGTGTCAAGCTGATTGTCAAAGAAGCAGTGGGAGAGGCAAAGCCTCCTCAGAATCCGGTATCCGAATAGGAACCGCACAGGTGTGCAGGACACACAGAAGGAGAATGGCATGAAAATTATTTTAATCATCATTGTTGTTTTGTTGGTATGGATTGCAATATCCTGCGTAAAGATCGTTCCGCAGGCACAGGCTTACGTAGTAGAGCGCTTAGGCGCATATCAGGATACTTGGTCGGTAGGCTTTCATGTAAAGCTGCCTTTCCTGGATAAGATTGCCAGAAGGGTTAATTTAAAAGAGCAGGTAGCGGACTTCCCGCCTCAGCCTGTTATTACCAAGGATAATGTTACCATGAGAATCGACACGGTAGTATTCTACCAGATTACCGATCCTAAACTGTTTACCTACGGCGTGGAGAATCCTATGATGGCGATTGAAAATCTGACTACTACCACGCTTCGTAACATCATCGGTGATCTGGAGCTTGACCAGACACTTACTTCACGTGAGACGATCAATACCCAGATGCGTTCCGCTCTTGATATTGCAACTGATCCTTGGGGTATCAAAGTGAACCGTGTAGAACTCAAGAATATTATTCCTCCCGCAGAGATTCAGAATGCCATGGAGAAGCAGATGAAGGCAGAGCGTGAGAGGCGTGAAGCTGTTACCAGAGCAGAAGGTGAAAAGAGAGCAAGCATTCTGGTGGCAGAAGGTGAAAAGGAATCAGCGATCCTGCGTGCCGAGGCTGAAAAGCAGTCAGCAATTCTCCGCGCAGAAGCCCAGAAGGAAAAGATGATCCGCGAAGCGGAAGGTGAAGCAGAAGCTATCCTGAAGGTACAGCAGGCAAACGCAGACGGTATCCGTATGCTGAAAGAAGCCGGTGCTGATGAAGCAGTTCTCAAGATCAAGAGTCTGGAAGCATTCGAGAAAGTGGCTGACGGCCAGGCTACCACTATCCTCCTTCCTGCCGAACTTCAGGGAATCGCAAGCATTGCTGCGACTTTGAAGGAAACGGCAAAGTAAACCGGTTGGGAGAACTATAATTTGAACGCAAGCTGCGAAGCAGCTTGCGTTCATGAGCAAGGAGCGATAGCGGATTGCGAATGTCCGCTTTACGCGAAGGGACGCCCGTCGGGCTGACTTGCTTCAAGTTGTAGTTCTCTCGACCAGGTTGCTTCGGTAGTGATATTTTGAAAAATGAGTAAAAATTGGTATGAGGAGTGATGGGATTTATCAGCGGGGATTATAGGCGGCGTATTTGTGGAGAATGGCGGGGAACAGGGATGGGAGGGGAAAAGATGGGGGAGGGAGAGGGGCGGATGGGGTGGTTTGTTTGACATTTGTAGTGATGTTAGTGTTACTTGGCATGGAATTTTTTGCTTTAAGGTTGAAAACGTCACCTGTTTGAGCAGCGTAGCTGCGAGTTTGACGTTTTCAACCTTGCCCTTTGCAAAAAATTCCATGCCTAGTAACTCTTACATCACGGAGACTGCAAATAAACCACCCCACCCGCGCCTCTCCCTCCCCCATCTTTTCCACTCCTCATCCCGTCCCTTCGCGTCATTCCCCGCGAATTTTACTTGCATTTGTGGGGGGAATGCAGTATATTATTTACATCTACATAGTGAGGAGGCACAAATTATGGATTTGAAAGGACGCGATTTTCTAAAACTTCTTGATTTTACTGCAGAAGAGATTACATACTTGCTGGATTTAGCAGCTGATTTGAAGGCAAAGAAGAAACAGGGGATTCCTGTGGATATGCATAGAGGAAAAAATGTGGCACTGATTTTTGAGAAGACCAGTACGCGTACCAGATGTGCCTTTGAAGTAGCAGCACATGATTTGGGTATGGGCACTACATATCTGGATCCTTCAGGCTCTCAGATCGGCAAGAAAGAGAGTATCGCAGATACAGCCAGAGTGCTCAGCAGTATGTTTGAAGGTATCGAGTATAGAGGATTTGGGCAGGATATCGTAGAAGAACTGGCGAAGTATTCTAAGGTTCCTGTTTGGAACGGACTGACCAATGAATTCCATCCCACACAGATGTTGGCAGATCTTTTGACGATAAGAGAGCATTTCGGACATGTGAAAGGCATCAAACTGACTTACATGGGAGATGCACGTTATAACATGGGAAATTCTTGGATGGTAGCCTGTGCTAAGATGGGTATGCATTTTACTGCTTGTACTACTGCAAAGTACTTTCCTGACAGTGAACTGGTGGAGACCTGTCGTGCCATTGCTGCAGAGACAGGCGCTACCATTACTTTAACAGAAGATGTGGCTGAAGGTACGAAAGGTGCAGATGTTGTATATACCGATGTGTGGGTTTCCATGGGTGAGCCGGACGAAATATGGACAGAACGTATTCACGACCTGATGCCTTATCAGGTAAATAAAGCTGCAATGGACAATGCCGGTGAGAATGCCATTTTTATGCATTGTCTCCCTGCTTTCCACGATCTGAATACCAAGATTGGTGTGCAGATTGCTGAAAAGTTCGGTATTACTGAGATGGAAGTGACAGACGAAGTGTTTGAGTCTCCCCAGTCTCTGGTATTCGAGGAAGCAGAGAACCGTATGCATACCATTAAGGCTGTTATGGCAGCAACGCTGTAGGAATAGATGTAATGTATGGAACGGAATCAATAGAATCGCTGCTTACCACGAAATGGGCAGGGCGGACACTTATGTTCTATGACCAGACGGACTCCACCAATGTGCAGGCGGTGAGAGAGGTAGAGAATGGTGCGCCCCACGGAACACTGATCGTGGCTGACAGACAGACCGCGGGCAAAGGAAGACGAGGGCGTGGCTGGGAGAGTCCGGCAGATACCAATATTTACTTTACACTGGTTTTAAAACCGGATTTTACCCCGGATCGTGCGTCCATGTTGACGATTGTCATGGCCTATTCCGTGAACAAAGCCATACAACAGGAGGCCCGGCTTGACTGCGGCATTAAATGGCCCAATGATATCGTAGTGAACGGTCGCAAAGTCTGTGGGATTCTGACTGAGATGAAAGTCGCGCAGGGAAGGATCTGCCATGTGGTTATCGGTGTGGGTATCAATGTGGGAAAACAGGAGTTTCCGGCAGAACTTTCTGAGAAAGCCACTTGTCTGGAAGAAGCGTGCGGCGCTGAAGTATCCCGAAGCAGCTTGCTGGCCCGGATTATGAAAGCATTTGAAGAGGATTACAAGACCTTTATAGATTGTGGCAATTTACGTGGCCTGTTGGATGGCTACAATCAGGCATTGGTAAATCGAGGTGCAGAAGTGCGAGTGCTGGATCCTAAAGGTGAATACGAGGGAACGGCACTGGGCATTACTGAGAACGGTGAACTGCTTGTAGAGACAGGAAACGGTGAAGTAGTGGAAGTATATGCCGGAGAAGTGTCTGTGAGAGGCATTTACGGCTATGTGTGACATGACGGCAAAGGTTGCTTAGGAGTGCCTTTACCGGGAGGATGGACTATGGATGATAAGAGGATAGTGCTCTGTGGAGCCAATGCCTATGAACAGAAATATTATTTTAATGAGCAGTTTAACGGGATACCCGATTCCATCAAGGATGAGCTCCATATTATCTGCGTACTGTTCACAGAGGAAGTTGGTGGTATCTTTACTATTGTATTCGAAGAGGATGGAACATTATCTCTGGAAACCAACGCAGAAGAAGCTGATATTTATTATGACGAAATATCAAGCGGGCTTCTGGTAGGTGAGATTCGCAGGAAAAGACAGGATCTGTTGGAGTCTTTAAGTCTTTATTACAGAGTATTCATCCTGAAAGAAGACATTTCGCAATTGTTGGAGGATGAAGCATGATATTTGTAATCGATGTAGGAAATACCAATATGACGCTGGGCGTCTATGAGGGTGAGGAATTGAAGGCTACTTTCCGTATGATGACCAAGACTCCCAGAACTTCGGATGAATATGGTGTTATGCTGACGACTCTGCTCACCACCAAGGGAATTACTACTGACATGATTGAAGGATGTATCGTAGCCAGCGTAGTGCCGGATGTCATGCATTCTCTGACAGGAGGAATTCTGCGTTACGTCGGTGTGAAGCCCCTGATAGTAGGACCGGGACTGAAAACCGGTATCAAAATTGTGACGGAAAATCCCCGCGCCATCGGAGCAGACCGAATCGTGGATGCCGTAGCTGCCTATGAAAAATATGGCGGTCCGGTATTGGTCATTGATTTCGGTACAGCCACCACCTATGACCTGGTAACTGAGGAAGGTCATTTTGCGGCAGGTATCACTGCACCGGGTATCCGCATCAGTTCCGAGGCATTGTGGTCTCAGGCGGCAAAACTGCCTAAAATTGAAATCCAGAAGCCTAAGTCCATTCTGGCACAGGAGACCATTTCCAGTATGCAGGCAGGTCTTGTGTACGGTCAGATCGGACAGACGGAATATATTATCCGCAAGGTTAAGGAAGAAAGCGGACTGGCAGACTTAAAGGTGGTAGCTACCGGAGGTCTTGGCAGATTGATTTCTGATGAAACAGACACCATTGATGTGTACGACAGTGCGCTGACATTGGACGGACTGCGTATCATTTATGAGAAAAATCGAAGAGAAAAGTAGTAAGGACAGAAAATGAGCAATTTGACGATCGGCAATGTAACGCTGGACAATCGTGTCATACTGGCTCCCATGGCAGGTGTAACGGACCTGCCTTTTCGTCTGTTATGCAGAGAACAGGGAGCCGGACTGATCTGTATGGAGATGGTCAGCGCCAAAGCGATTTTTTATAATAACAAAAATACAGAAGAACTGATGGAGATTCATCCGGACGAAAAACCGGTGTCGCTTCAGCTGTTCGGCTCTGACCCTGATATTATCAGCGAGATGGCTAAGAAAATCGAGGATCGGCCTTTCGACATTCTGGATTTGAATATGGGATGTCCGGTACCCAAGGTGGTGAATAATCACGAGGGTTCCGCTCTGATGAAAGAACCAAGGCTGGTAGAAGAGATTCTGACCAAACTGGTGAAAGCCATTCATAAGCCAGTGACCGTGAAAATCCGTAAGGGCTTTGATGATGACCATGTCAACGCGGTGGAGATCGCCAAAATCGCAGAAAGCTGCGGCGTGGCAGCAGTTGCGGTTCATGGGCGCACCAGACAGCAGTATTACAGCGGCAAAGCTGACTGGGATATTATTGCAAAGGTAAAGGATGCGGTGAAGATTCCGGTCATCGGCAACGGCGATGTGGACGGTCCTGACGCGGCAGCAGCTTTGCTTGCCTATACAGGCTGTGACGGCGTGATGATCGGAAGAGCTGCCCAGGGAAATCCCTGGATTTTCAGAGAAGTGGTTCATTTCCTGGAGACGGGAGAGTATCTGCCAAGACCGAAGGCTTCTGAAAAAAGAGAAATGATTCTGCGTCATGCCGCTCTTTTAACGAAAGTGAAGGGAGAATACACCGCGGTGAGAGAGATGCGCAAGCATCTGTCCTGGTATACTGTGGGTATGCCACATTCTGCCAGATTCCGTCAGACCATCAATACGTTGGAAAGCATGGAAGAGCTGACTGCTGCTGTGGAGATGATTTTCTCAGAAGTGTAATAATATATCCGGAAGCATAATTTGCCCAAATGGTCATACAATGTTACCATGGACACGATAATTTATCTGAAAATGGGAAAACGGTTACAAAGGGGCGAACAGCTTAGGGAACCGGAAGTATTTCATATCAGGCAGTGTAAGGGAAAATGGGGCATCAGCGAAGGCAGACAACTCCTTTTCGTAACCATCCCTTGGAATGCTGACCTTCAGTACCGTTGTTGGCCGGAAGAACTGGCAGCTTATCTGCAGCCCTTTTTCGGTTATAGCGCTTCCATTGAGACAGTGGCAGACCGCTCTGTTACCGGTTGGATAGAAGAGAAGATGCTTAAGGAACAGTGGGTGCAAAGCTGGTGTTACCCACATTACAGGGATTATCACAGGATAGAATATGCGGCTTATCTGGTGGAGCGGGCAATGAAATATTTGGTGGCGCGTTATCAGGCGACGCAATATCAGGCAACGCAATATCAGGCAACGCAATATCGGGCAGCGCAATATCAGGCAGCACAATATTCATCAGCGAAATATCCGGATGCAGCTGCGAAAGAACAAGGCATGCAGCAGGTGCATATGTATGTACTGGGATATGAATCTTTTGTGCCTGAAGTGATTGCAACGTTCCTAATGAAGATCAAAACTTTGACCTTTCTTTTGCCCCAAAGCCTTTGGGAAGAATGTGGGTTGGAAGATTATAGGGAAATTCTTTGTGAAGAAGAGGGACTGGCGACCGGTCTGCAAATGCTGGAAGAGCCCAGGGCATACAAAGGATTGCGGCTTAAGTGCCTTACTCCGGCCCTTGTGCTGGACCTGTCCGGGGAGGAAAAAGTACAGCCGGATGGCAGCGGTAGGGATGTTTTTTGGATAGATATGGACTCACGGGAGGCAAAAAGGCGCAAAATAGCGTCGGGAAGTGCAGAAACCGCTTATTTTTCTATGAAAGAGGAGTGGCGGAGACTTGACACTGTGGGCAAAAATGGTTATAATACGTAAGTTAATTAGGGTATTTATCGGCACCGGGCGGTGCGATGCAAAATAAATGGAAATGGAAGGGTACAGGACTATGCATGAAAAGAAAAACATTTTGACCTATGAAGGCTTGAGAAAGTATGAAGACGAGCTTCATGAACTGAAAGTAATCAAACGTCAGGAAGTAGCACAGAAGATCAAAGAAGCAAGAGAACAGGGTGACTTATCCGAGAATGCTGAATACGATGCAGCTAAGGATGAGCAGCGTGATATCGAAGCCAGAATCGAAGAACTGGAGAAGATTCTGAAGAATGCAGAAGTAGTCGTAGAAGACGAAGTAGATCTGGACAAGATCAACATTGGCTGTAAGGTAAAGATTCTGGATATCGAATACAGCGAAGAACTGGATTACAAGATCGTAGGTTCTACAGAGGCTAACAGCTTAAAGGGCAAGATTTCCAACGAAAGCCCTGTAGGTAAGGCACTGATTGGCTGTAAGGTGGGAGATACTGTTGAAGTAGAGACACCTGCAGGCACATTTGCTTACAAGGTTCTGGAGATTCAGAGAAGTAACTAATTAAAAGAGAACGACTGTCATGGTCACACTGTCCGCCTGAAAGGACATGGTCGCGGCTGTGCAGTATGAGAATGAAGGAGTGGAAGAAGTGGCAGGAGCACAGAATAATAATGTCCAGGAGCAGGACATCAATCAACTGTTAAAAGTCAGAAGAGAGAAGCTGGCTGCTTTACAGGAAGCAGGCAAGGATCCTTTTCAGATCACCAAATATGATGTAACACATCACAGCACAGAGATCAAAGACAATTTTGATACCCTGGAAGGACAGATTGTCAGAATCGCAGGACGTATCATGTCTAAGCGTGTCATGGGTAAGGCATCTTTCTGTAACATTCAGGATTTGCCCGGCAATATTCAGTCTTACGTTGCAAGAGACAGTATCGGTGAAGAGTCCTATGCTGATTTCAAGAAATATGATGTGGGTGATATCGTAGGTATCGAAGGTGAAGTCTTCAAGACCAAGACCGGAGAGATTTCTGTTCACGCTGCCAAGGTGACACTGCTTACCAAGAGCCTGCAGATCCTGCCCGAAAAATACCATGGTCTGACCAACACTGACTTACGCTATCGTCAGAGATACACAGACCTTATCATGAATGCTGATGTAAAGGAAACCTTCATCAAGCGTTCCAAGATTTTAAAATCTATCCGTAACTACCTGGATGCACAGGGCTTCATGGAAGTTGAGACCCCCATGCTTGTTTCCAATGCAGGCGGTGCTTCAGCAAGACCTTTCAATACCCATTACAATGCACTGGACGAGGATGTAAAGCTGCGTATTTCTCTGGAGCTGTACCTGAAGAGACTGATCGTAGGCGGTCTGGAAAGAGTATACGAAATCGGCCGTGTATTCCGTAACGAAGGTGTTGACACCAGACACAATCCTGAATTTACCCTGATGGAACTGTATCAGGCATATACCGATTACTACGGAATGATGGACCTGACCGAGAACATGTTCCGTTATCTGGCTGAAGAAGTATGCGGCACTACTACTATTACTTATGGTCCTCATACCATCGACCTTGGCAAGCCTTTTGAAAGACTTACCATGATTGAAGCAGTTAAAAAATATGCAGGCGTTGACTTTGACGAAGTACCTGACACAGAAGCTGCCAAGGCTCTGGCTAAAGAACGCCACATCGAATTTGAAGACCGCCATGAGAAAGGTGATATCCTGAATCTCTTCTTTGAAGAATATGTAGAAGAGCACCTGGTTCAGCCTACATTTATCATGGACCATCCGGTTGAAATCTCTCCTTTGACCAAGAGAAAACCGGACAAGCCAGATTATGTAGAGCGTTTTGAGCTGTTCATCAATGGTTGGGAAATGTGTAATGCTTACTCTGAGCTGAACGATCCCATTGACCAGAGAGAACGTTTCAAGGCACAGGAAGCTGCTTTGGCTAAGGGTGACGAAGAAGCAAATACGACGGATGAAGACTTCATGAACGCATTGGAGATTGGTATGCCTCCTACAGGTGGTATTGGGTATGGTATTGACAGACTGGTGATGTTGTTGACTGACTCACCGGCGATTAGGGATGTTTTGTTGTTCCCAACGATGAAGTCTCTGGACAAATAAACCCTGTATTTATGCGGGTTTGCGGTTGTTGGTATTAGCAAAGGACATCAAAAAGACATCAAAAAGATGTGGTAGTCTGAGCGAGTACGAATGAATTTGAAGATTTAGTAGCTCCAATTTAATAAAGAACTAACCTTAGAGGACATTTTCTAAAGAGATTTAGAAGATGTCCTTTTTTGCGTTACAGAAATAAGTTGAAAGGAGCAGGGTATGGAAAAAGAAAAAAAGAAGAGCCATGAAGAGTTGATGGCTAAAAGGAAGAAATTCGTGAAATATCGAGAAGGAACAGAGATGTATTCAATAGGTATAACAAGATTTCAGCAAATAGCAAAGGATGCAGGTGCAATATATAAGGTCGGCGGATTATGTTTAGTCAATACGGAAATCTTAGATATGTATTTGGAACGGTTTAGGGTAACTGGTGATTCAGAGATAACGGAAGGAGGTATGTAATGGAAAACACAGCGTTAAGAGCAGCTCATATGGTCATCTATCCTCAAGGTCTGGGAGGTGGCGACATGGTTAAGATGAGATTGCAAGGAACAAAAGAGGATATGGAATGGTTGGAGGAACAATTAGTAAAATTGCCAAATGTACAGATTTCGGAATCCTCGGAAGTATATCGGAACAAAGGAACTAATAACTATTTCCGTAAGTATTTAGAAATTGAAAAAGTGAAAGCAGAAAACGAATAGAGAGAAAGGAAGAGAACCATATGAGTAAAGTTATTATTTGTGCAAATCAGAAGGGTGGCGTAGCGAAGACCACTACAACATTAAATTTAGGAATTGGACTTGCTAGATTAGGAAAGAAAGTATTATTGATTGATAATGACCCGCAGGGTTCCTTGACAGTAGCGTTAGGATATCAAGAGCCGGACAGATTGGAAGTGACAATGGCTAAAATCATGGAGTGGGTATTAAATGAGGAGGATTTCGATACAGAAGCAGGTATTCTTCATCACGAAGAGGGCATAGACCTTATGCCTGCAAATATCGAGTTATCCGGTGTAGAAACTTCCCTTATTGGGATTATGAGCAGTGAGACAGTGTTGAAGGACTATATCGCTATGGTAGGTTCGAAATATGATTACATCATCATTGACTGTTCTCCAAACTTAGGTCAGCTTACGTTAAATGCCCTTGTAGGGCATAGTTATGGTGCGTGGCAGAATTATTCTAATACGCAGCATAAAGCATCCTGTGTGAGATGTGGAGTAACAACCTATGGTTATCATTCTATGGGAAACTGGTATGATGGCGGTGATGGTTGGCATTACAGAAAATGTAATCAGTGTTCCTATACAGAGAAAAAAGACTGTACAGCTCCATCGGTTAGTAGCTTTAGTGCTACGCCAACCAGTTGGAGTTCTGGAAACGGTACAGTGACAATTAAGGCAAGAGATAAAGGTAGTGGTATTGATTATATTGAGATTTATCGTGTCAATGTAAATACTGGAGGTAGTACAAAAGTTGCTACGTATACTCATGGTGGTAGTACATCTACGGTTACAAATACGTATACAGAAACTGAAGAAGGTATTTTTTATTATATCGCGTATTTGTATGATAATTGGAGCAATGGCTCTTCCAGTACGTCAGCGACGATATATCTTGACCATAGCAATCCGGTTTTGGCAGGTATGAGTAATACAAATGCAAACTGGACGAACGTAGCGCCGAGTATAAACGTTTCGGCAACTGATTATTTGTTCGATTCGAGTTATAGTGGCTCCGGTGTAAAGAGTGTTGTGATAAAGGATTCAGCAGGAACAATTGTAGGAAGAGGTACGTCCAGTGCGTCTTATACATTGGAAACAAAGTATGAAGGTGTATATACTTGGACGATTATTGCAACAGACAATGTGGGTCATACAAGTACTGCCAGAGTAACCACGAAGTATGATATTACGAAGCCGGGGATTGATGGAACGGAGATTACAACAGTTTTCAATGGTACATTGATATCAGGATATTTAGAAGATAATATTATTGACCAAAACATAGATGATAAAGCGTATCGGAGTAGTAATTCTCCCAATGTAACGTCAGGTCTTAATAATGTTATTTTGTATAAGGTTATAGGAACCGAAAAGACTGTGATTTACGGGAGTGGAACAAGAGCAACTTTCAATGCTTCCGATACGAATTCTTCTTTTCATATGTATTATGAGTTGCCGGATGATGAAAAAGAGGTAGCATATTATCTGATAGTTGTATCGGATCATGCTGGAAATATTGCGAAAAAAAAGCTGACCAGTCAGCAGAGCTTGCTTACATGGTTCCATACAAGTATAGACGGAAGCACTTACCGTTAGGTAGGTGCTTTTGTAATACGAGAGTGGAATCGGATTGAGAATATGAAAAATAGGTGGTACAATAGTACCGATGTTATAGGGGGATTATTAAAGGGAGGCACGTATGGTAGATGCAAAAATTGACAGAAACAGAGAGATATATGAGGAGAGAGAGGCAGGCGCACCATTTACACAATTGGCAGAAAAATATGGAATGACTACAACTTGTGTGAATACCATTTATAAGAGAGAAAAAATAAAAGAAGAACATAAAAATGAGAGATATTACCAGTTGTTAGTATCTCTTACAGATTCAGAAAAAATGGTTACTAAAACAGTACATGTACTTGAGAGAAATCATATCAATTCTGCAGAAGCGATTATGAATGTTACAAAAAAAGAGTTGTTAAAGTGCAGAAACTGTGGTGATGTAATGGCAGATTTGATTTTGAAAATTGGAGATATTCTTCGCAGTGAACAGAAAGAAAATGTATAGATATTTTGAAAGCCGGTGAGAAAAATCTCATTGGCTTTTTTACTTTATAGGAAAGTTCGCAAAATCTAAAAGATAGTGTATAATGAGTAAGAAATAAAAAAGGACATGACAAAAGAGCGAAGGTGCAACTTCGCCATGACGTTGTATATGATGTTTTTTGTTTCGGTTCAGGTGGCTGCACTA
>JAFTVH010000110.1 GCA_017465845.1 Lachnospiraceae bacterium
CGTTTTCATTCATCCATTTCCTTGCCTTTCATCAGCCGTTACCGGTAGGAATATACGGTCTGATGGACATAGCCACATTTGAGATTGGCATCGTCTGCAGCCAGACCTTGCCCGGTCCGGTAAGTACGGTGTTGAAAATACCTTCACCACCAAGCAGCATGTTCTTCATACCCGGTACCTGTCTGATATCCATTTGTACGCCGGGTGTAAAGCCAGCCACATTACCGGTATCCACCACAATCTGCTGTCCTGCCTGCAGCTCATACTCAATCAACTCACCATCAATTTCCACGAAGGCAATACCATTACCGGAAAGTCGCTGCATAATAAATCCTTCTCCTCCGAACAGGCCGGCTCCCAGCTTCTTACTGAAATGAATAGATAACTCTACTCCTGACTGGGCTGCTAAAAAAGCACTTTTCTGCACGATCATTTCCTGTCCTCTGCCAATCTGTATCGGCTTGATCTGACCGGGAAAACTGGAACCAAAAGCAATCAAACCATTCCCTTTTGCTGTATAAACATTCTGGAACATACTTTCCCCGGACAATACTTTGGAAAACATTCTTCCAAGTCCACCTCCGCTGGTTTCCATCTGCATGTTAGAACTCATCCAAACCATGGAACCCCTCTCTGTAATCATTTGTTCTCCGTTTTCTAGTTGACATTCTACAACTGGGAAAGAACCGCCTTTTATTTCGTAACGCATACAGCTTCCTCCTTGTATCTATCCTTTACCTCGAAATATATTCTTTCAAATACTCTCTTAAGCATGCAGAAACGCAAAAGCAGTATTTTTATGTTAGCTCTATTTTAAAACATTTCCATAAAAAATGACAGCATGAATGTACGCACTTTATCTACTATATCGTGCAGAATGCAGGAGGTCGAAGCCTCCTGCATATTTCTATTCTCTGATATTCTCATCCAACAGCTGCATCGCAACCGGCCTTCCGCTCTCATCATACACAAGTTTCCACCGAATCTGTTTCTCTCCCCATGGAGCACAGGAATAAACATATTCTCCGTCTGACCTTACAGAATACAGTGTCAGATCCTGTTCGACTTCCAGCATCCAGCTTTCTTCTTTCTCAATATCAAAGCACCACATTTCATCGGAACTGCTGTCCGACCAGAACAGATACTCATTGTCGCCACTGTACATCGAAAAGAATGGAAGAACTTTGATTTCATCCTCTCCATCCGGCCTGACAACAAACATTTCCTGCGCTTTGCCAGTAAGCTGTGCATTATCATTCACATAAAACCACAGACCATCACCGATATATTCCATGGAATAACGCTCCACACGTTTCCCTTCCGGGAGAATTGATACTCCATTTTCCAACAGATCGTAATCATCCGTTCCTTCGTCTCTGACCAGGGTAACTTCACGATCTCCCACCAGGAAATGAGTTCTGCTGTAGTACAAGCCACCGGCGCTGTAAGGTGTCTTCTCCATTACCGTTTCCAATACCGCTCCGGTCTTCCCGTCCAGCAGCAGCTCATACTGATATTCCTTATATTTATTGTAAACCGTTACAATCACATTGCCGTCCGCCTGCAAAGTGAATGCTATATGGGAGCTGTCAAAGAGGCCTGCCCGGTAAAGCTTTCTGCGGTCTCCTGTCTCATGCTCCTGCACAAACAAACTCCTGCCCTGCTTATAATAAATGCCATATTCATTCACATCAAAGCCCTGATACCAGTAAGTGCTTAACTCCTTTTGGTTTCCCTCTTCTGGAGAATAGCTGTAGATTCCATCGCCCTTTACATGATAATAATAGATCCCATCAACAATCTGTCCGATATTAGCACCGCAGCCTGCCATGAAAAACTCATATCTTTGGATCGTATCGATACCCACTCCAACCAGGAGACAGATACATGCTGCAATGGTCAGCCACTTCCTGATCCTGCTTCTAATTCTCTTTCTGTATTGAATTGCCTCTGTAATATACTTATCATCCAACTCATCAACCACCTGCAGAAACTGCTCTATCCTCATACCGCCACGCCCCTTTCCTCCAGATATTCGCGCAGTTGTTTCCGAATCCGCGTCAGTCTGACAGACACGTTCTTCTCAGATAGTCCCACACGCTTTGCTATCTGCTCATATGTTTCCGAAAACCAGTATCGGCGTACAAAAATCACCCGGTTTTCCCTGCTTAATGAATCCAGGAATGCATTCAGCATACCTTTTAACTCCTTTGCATCTACTTCCTCCTCTACTGTTCGATCTGATGCCAGGCATCCTTCCAGTTCGCTGATTGCAACATCATAGGTACTGTTACGCTTCATGGCAGTATTTGATCGATAGCGCTTAATGGACAGGTTCCTGACAATCCTGCAGACATAGGTAAGCAGCGGATTGGGATGTGTGGGAGGCACCGTATTCCACACACCCAGATACGCATCATTAACACACTCCTCGGCATCCTGGATATTTCGCAGGATATTGGCAGAGAGCTTATGACATGTTTTTCCATATTTGTTATGTAATTCACCTATGGCCGATTCAGACCGAGCAAAAAACAATTGAATGATTCTTTCGTCTTCCATGGGCTTATCCTCCCTCCTTCAATTATATACTACCGGTTCAGAACGAGAAACTACAAAATATTGCAAAAAAAAGTAGTACCCATTCTTTATGAATAGGTACTATCCATTTTATTGTGCTCTTTCGAGATCTTCTATCATCTGCTTTTCAAAGCCAGCGACAGCTTCTGAATATTTGATCTCCAACAATTTTCCGGTCTTATCAAATTCCTTCAGTTTGGAAATAGCTGTCTCATCCTGAGTGTTCACCACTACTTTCACTCTGTCTGGATTCTCATAAATACCAGCCGATGTCACAAAAGGCAGTTCCTTACCCTGCATCGCTTTACTGATTCGATCCAATAAATCTGTCAGTTCATCCGCATATTCTCTCGCATCCGAATAGGTAGCCTCGTCTACTGGTGCATCCGCTACTTCTACATTCTCTTCCTCTTTAGTTTGTGCCGCAGGCGCTAATTTTTCTGAAACCATCTCTTCATTTTCCTGCACTGTTTCAATACCCAGTATTTCCTCAACCACTGCCTTTTGTTCGACACTCAAAGCTTCGTAAGCAATTCCACCATATTCATAAAACATTCCTGTAATTCCTGTGTACTTCAAAGATGTGATTTCCATACCTTGAGTCGTTTTCAACATCAAGTATCTGCCAGCTCGCATTTGTTTTTGCATACCTGCAGAAGTATCATCTCCCAAACCGATCATTTCCCATTGATCACTGCCATAGCAGATCAAACTGGAAAGCACCTGATAGATTTTTTCAACGGATTCTCTATCCGTTATATTAGTAACTCCAATCTCACTCTGAATCGCTTTCCCGGCGTCAGAATTATCCATAGTTGCAGGTTCCACAACAATCTCTGCAATATCCTCTGATGAATCAATCCTATAAATCTCTGTCAATACATCCTTATAGCAATAGCTGTCGCTCTGGAAGGAGCTAAACTCCCACAATTCGTATCCGTCAGTTCCAGCTGAAATAAGGTACTGCAGATCCTCATGTCCGGAAATCTGATACCAGTTGTCCATTCCCTCTATTTCAATCCCGGTGCTTTCCTGTAGTTTGTCACTGCCCACAGATTCCACGTTGTAATAGATCGCCGTATTTTCACTTATTTCTACACGTGCAAACTTCTGTGCCTGTTCAGTATTGCCATCTACCTTGGCCAGCAGCATTGCAACATCCACATATTTTTCCAATACCTGCTCATTTTGAATCTCTGTCTGTACATCGCTGCTTTCGGCAACATACGTTGAATCCGGAACCTCGTTTTCCTGTGGCTGAAGAGCTTGATCTGCCAGGTAAGTCCCTACGCCAATCCCTAATGCCAGACATGCTGCAATACTTCCATACCTTACGATATTGACTAATAATCCTCTTTTCTTCATGCTTTGTCCTCTCTGCTCACTTCTTTTTAGCAATTCGTCGTTTAATCCGCCAAAACTATCAAATAATTCATCCCTTGTCATACGATATAGCCCTCCTTTTCCAGTTTGCCTCTCAATTTATTTCTGGTTCGATTCAACATCACTCTTACATGATTCTCAGAGATCTGATACCGTTTGGATATATCTCTGATGGAATCCGCATAAAAATATCTCCTGATAAATACATTCCCTTCTGTCTCCGGTAATGCTGAAACAAAACAATTGATTGTATTTTGCAGCTCTTCCGCCAGATAAACAGCCTCAGTATCATTTGCGCCTGCTATACACTCTGCCAACTCATCCAATACCACTGCCATTTCTCCACCGCCTCTTTTGCCAGCATACCTCGATTTATACTTGTTAAAAGATAGGTTTCGGACAATCTTAGCCAGAAAAAGATTCAGATGCTGCGGATACGTAGGAGGTATCGCTTCCCAGGTTTTCATCCAGGTATCATTTACACATTCTTCGGAATCCTCCCTGTTCTTTAATATGTTATTTGCTATTTTAAAACAATAAGTACCATATTTTCTGCTGGTTTCCTCTATCGCCACCTCATTTCTCTGAAAGAATAACTGTATAATCTTTTCATCTGTCATTTGTCTGCTCCTTCACTCGCGAATTAGGATTCTTACACTATATAAGACAACAAGAACGCATAATAATTACATGGTAATAATATTTCTTTAGGATGATTTGTAAAATAAAAATGAGACCACATCACTATGACATGGCCTCATACTCATTTCCTCTTCTACACTATGGATGCTCTTTAATGTGAACTACCTCCCACATCCCTGTTTCATTCTTCTCCAAGCGCCATAAAGCAGGTATCCTCCAGCTTCCTGATACTGTATTTCCTGAAGCGTCAAAAGCTTCCTGACTATAATAAACCCACATGTAGCCTTCTGAGCCATAAAACCTTGATGACCATAACTGCAATTCATGTTCTTCCGAAACGATTTCTACATGCTCTCGTTTTTTGTTACAGTACCTTGATAGCAATCCGAACTGCTCTTCTGCTTCTTCAGAGCTAATATTCAAAGTTGAAAAAGCCTCTTCTGCTTTTATAAGAACCTTCTCTGCAAGACTCCGATCTTCTTCATCGCCGATATAAAACAGCATTGATATTTCACCTGTTTTATAATAACTTGGGCTCCAGACATGAATCACTCTCCATATCGGGAAGAAATGCATCAGCACAGCCATCACGCCTACTATCAATACCAATATTACGATTCGAGACAGTTTGCGACGATGTTGATGAACAGCCTCGGTAACAGTATCTGCACAAATCGTATTTGCTTCTGCCGTCTGAATCTGTTCCTCTTGTATCTGCTCACTCTTTAACACTTCCAACAAACTAATATCTAATGCACCAGCGATATCTTCCAATTTTGTTATATCTGGCAAACACAATCCCCGTTCCCATTTACTTACCGCTGCAGTGCTGACTGATAAGATTTTTGCCAAATCCGTCTGAGTCAATCCTTTCTTCTTTCTCATCTCAGACAAGAAGGGCCCAAATTTCTGTTGATCCATAGTACCACCTCCACGCTTATCCTACCGTAAAGTCAGTATTATTTCAAACGACCTGTGGTTGAATCCTCCAAAATCAACCTCAACTCGTAGTAAAACAGGGGGAACAACCATTGTTTTCACTATTCAGCTTTCATTCCCTCTATTATTTTTTCATTCTCCGCATCCATTTTGGCATGATGAGCGATTGCGGCTTCATTCGCTGCATCCACACGCTCCACCAGTCCTTCCTCATAAATATCATCATACAGAAATTCCATGGTTTCTACTCTGCCTTCTTTTCTTGGACTGTCATCCACCGGCTTCGGGTATTCCAGTACCAGATCAATGACATGGAAGGATACTCCGCTGGCATCCATCAGATGTTTCACTTCCAGAAGCATTTCTGCAGCCTTCTCTACACTCACATCCTCATCATATACATATAACACCAGATGTCCCGCCGCTTTCCCAAGCTCTCTGATATCATATACCTGATCCAGAACCAAATCTTCCGTATATAACGCATACGCGGGCAAGTCATCTACATCAACCCATTCCCTCGAATTAAACTCAATATCACCAAACTCTATATGAGAATAATAAGGGAAAGCAGGGCTGCTAAATACAGCTTCCGTAGCCGCACGGTATTCTTTATTGATACGGGCTGCAGTATTTTCTCCACTGAGCACCCGGTCTTCATAACTGTCCCATCTCAGTTGCCCTTTCCAATTCAGACTCATAGAAAACTCACTATCTGGGCTGCTGGGAGATACGATAAAAGCATGATAGCTGCCGTCTTTAAAGCTGAAGGTTACACGTTCAATTTCATAATCCTTGTCTGCATACACCTCTTCCAGTCTGTTTTCGACTGTATTTGTAGCAAGCCATTTTGATACCGGATTACCAACTACTCCATTGGCAAACACACAAACGCCTGCAATCAATGCCAGTGCCAATATTAGCGCAAAAATCTTCTTTGTCTTCCTTTTCATAGGCTACTCCTTTCTGAACGCATAATGAATCAAGCCCGCAATCACTATACCCACAACTACAAAAATACTGTATACTCCTGTCCACATCACTCTGGAATACATGCCCAGTTCTTCGATTCCCCGAAATACATTTAAAACAAACGAAATCACATTTGTAATCAGCAACAGTAAAGGCACTGCATACAATGACTTCCACCGAAAAATCACATATCCGAAGACACCAACAATAGGCATAATCAAACTATTATAGAACAGTTCACTGCTGGCTGTTAGCCCCAGACCGAAAAAGATTCCAAACATGAGTAACATGACAAAAAAGAACTGGACTTTTCTTCTCACGTCAACAATCAATCTCTCGGTATCGGCTACAGGAGGTACAATTCCGCTATAGCACGCTGCGCAGGATTCACAATTCTTGATATGCTGCTCTACTGCTTTCCTGCTATCTTCACTGGCTATTCCATCCTGCACCAACGGAATCAAATCCATACACACATTGCAACTAATCTCATTCATCAGCGAAACCCTCCTTTTTTAATATTTTTCGCAGCTTTTCTTTGGTCCTGAAATCAATGACTCTGGCTGAGCTTTCCGATATTCCAAACTTTGTACCTATTTCATAAAAAGAATACCCATCCAAACGCATTAGAACGATATTTCTGGTTCTCTCAGGTTCCTGCTCCAGCAAACGATATATCCGATCAATCACTTCCTGCGAATGGTACTTGGCCTCCGGCCCTAAATCCATATTTTCACAAAACTCTGTTAAAGCTTCTGTTCTGATCTGCCGATTCTTCTTTCTCAAGTAGTCATACCATTCATGGCGGGCAATTGAAAACAGCCATGTTTTGATATCGGACTCTCCCCGGAATTTGCCAATAGATTTGACCACCTTTAAGAATACCTCTGAGGCCAGATCCTCTGAAATGGAGGTATCATGGCTCAGACTATACAGATAACGATATACATCATTGTGATATGTACGAAATAATTCTTCTAATAATCTTCGCATCTTGATCCTCCTTTCACCCTATTAGTCGTTTCTTAAAGACTTTTGTTACAGAAAAAATCAAAATAGTATTCTATTTTGATTATAGCGCAGAAAGTCAAAATCTCCAATCGAGTAGGGGAGATTTTCTCTCCCCTCTCACACCACCGTACGTGCCGTTCGGCATACGGCGGTTCAATATAACTTCAAAGCGTGACGCTCATTGTAGTAGTCAAGACAGCTTACAAGCCCCGCTTTTGCTAAAACCTCTTTGGAGATTGCTCTGACAACACATGTTTTGGTACAAACCCAATAGTAGCGGTTTCCCCAGTATGATGTTTGTCTTGCGAGGTCTTTCCCAATCCCGAGTTTCTGCAATCCCCATTGGCATTTCTTCGGTATTTTCCACTGCTTCCAGATAATGATTCTGATTCTTGTCCTTAAATGTGCGTCAATTTCTGTCATTGCTGTTTTCATAGAGCCGAGGGCATAATAGTTAATCCACCCTCTTGTCACTTGGTTGATTTTCGCAATCTTTCCTGTGACTGTTCCAGGCATTTTCCTACAAGTCAGCTCTTTCAGCCTGCTTTTGAATTTCTTCACAGAATCCTGATGTGGTCTGCATTTCCATTCTTTTGTCTTGCTGTCTTTGTAGAAACCGAAGCCAAGATATTTCAGCTTCTGCGGTCTCGTGATATGAGTCTTGGTCATGTTGACCTTTAACCCAAGTTTTCTCTGAATCCAATCCGATACTGTCCGCATGACTCTTTTTGCACTCGATTCACTTCTGACTGCAATGACACAGTCATCGGCGTATCTTGTGAATCTAAGTCTTCTTGCTTCAAGTTCCTTGTCCAGCTCATTCAGCATGATATTTGACAAAAGCGGTGACAGATTTCCTCCCTGCGGTGTGCCGAGTCTTGTTTCCTCGTAACCCTGCGGTGTCATGACTCCTGCTTTCAGATATTTGCGGATAAGAGATTCCGTATCGCCATCTTTGATAATGTCATGCACAAGACTCATAAGTTTGTCCTGCGGAACATTATCGAAGAATTTCTCCAAGTCGATATCCACTATCCACTCATATCCCTCGTTCAGATACATCAGTAGTTGCCTGATAGCCATTTCACAGCTTCTGTTCGGTCTGAAGCCGTAGCTCCATTCCGAGAACAGCGGTTCACACATCGGGCTTATTACCTGCACGATGCCTTGCTGAATTACTCTGTCCATCACGGTCGGGATTCCGAGTTTTCTCATTCCTCCGTTTGGCTTGGGTATTTCTACCCTCCTGACCGGCTGGGGTTTGTACTCCCTATGCCTGATTTGCTCCCTGATATCATTCCAATGTTCTTTGATGTAATCTCCAAGTTCTTCAACACTCACTTCATCCACACCGCCTGCCCCTTTATTAGCGCAGACTCTTTTGTAAGCAGCGTTCATGTTGTCATTGGACAGTATCTTTTCCAACAGTTCCGACATTGCCTTGTGTGCTCTCTCCTTTCCGTTCCCATGAATCCACCCTAAGTAGTGCAGTATCTGCTCATTTACGTTTTGCCATTCCTGCTGTCAGGTATTCCATGGAGCATACATTTGATTACACGGTTACATTGTTCAGCCCTTTGGCTATGCCCATTTCAGGGCATGGCCTACTACGGCTTCTGCTGACTTCTCACAGTTCGTTGTTACTACGGCTAATGAGACCGCCTGTGAGACCTCACGGGATAAACCTGCCAGTCTTTCCTCGTCTACCTGCCTGATTTACGCACATAGGTTACGGTTGCCTTTTGGACTTTACTGCTCTTTGCCAGCTTATCCACCATGTACGCCTCGTATCAGATTTCTGTTCGTCAGGCTACGATTTTGCTATCCCTTCTTCTCGCCTACACCTCACGACGTAAACCTTGGGAGTCGCTATGGGGTTCGTTGGCAACTACGCCCCTTGTGGACTTTCACCACAGACTGACGGCATGCCCGTCATACAAAGGAAATCGCAGCTCCCAAGCCGGAAGCTGCGATTATTTTACTTTCCGTTGATTACATTACCATCCAAATCCCACATAACTGTTCGGCCATCGGAATATACGGCACCAACATATCCTTCGTCCGCTCCAGTAATCCACGCGGTCACCTTACCGGAATTACTTTCCATCTCTTCGTGAGCGTATACATACTCCGGGATAGGATCATCCATATTATCCTCTGTCCATACGACCTTCTCACCGAATTTGATTTGTTCAAATGTTCCGAACTCTCGGCCTCCATCATCACTACTTGACCAGCCACATGAATATATCGCAACGTGACCAGACTCACCAACGCCCTCATGTTTTGTGCTGATAAGAGGTTTTTGGAGATTAAGCACAAGTGTCGCGCCTTCATCCTCGATATCAGTTCCAAGACGCATGTAGTCATAGAACGGGGAGGAATATAGTAAAAAGAACTTATATCCATCCTCTGTTTCATATCGATAAACACGATGGACTGTAATCTCGCTCTCGGGTACATCAAAGATTGGAAGCTGAAACTGTCCAAAATATGCACCGACCAAAAGCGCAATGACCAATACCACACTGATTCCTGTCCAGAGGATACGCCTCCGTTTTTGATTACGCATCATATTTGCAAATCGCTTTCGTGTAACGGGCGCCGATGATGTCTCGCCGGGAAGTTCCTCTTGTAACAATTTCAATTCTCCTCGGCATTTATCGCATTCAGAAATGTGTTGTTCAACAGCAGACTTCGTTGCATCGCTTACAATACCATCATGGTATAACGGAAGCAGGTCGCAGACGATATCGCATTCCAGTTTATTTCGATTGTTATTATCCATTCAAATCATCCTTTCGCATTTTTTCATGTATCATCTTTCTTGCCCGATGATGTGTCACTCTGGACCAACTTTCCGTCTTGCCGAATAGCTGCGATATCTCGTGGAAGGAGAGTTGTCCAAACACTCGGAGAGAAAAAACCTCCTTGTAAGGCTCCGGTAGATTGTGCAAGATTTCATGGATCTGCAGTGCAGTGTCTTTTTCAATCAATCGGTCTTCAAGGGAACCTCCGTGCTCTGTTTCAAGGGCAGCGGGATCAAACAAGGGCAGTTCTTTGTCTTCAGCTCGGCATAGATTGAACCAGCAATTTTTTGCAATAGCGCACAGCCAAGTATACAAACTGCTGTTGCCCTGAAATTGCGATGCCGACCGCATTGCTTTCAGAAACGCTTCCTGCGTAATGTCCTGCGCAGTAGAATCGTTTCTACATAACGACAGGACATACCGATACACCGCCTCGTACTCAGCAGCTAACGCTTCCTCTGAAATCCCGCCGGATTTTTTCTCTTTATTCACATCATCACCTCCCTTTTGGAACGGAGAATATGTCATGACTTTTGTTCCGTCATACTTTAGACAACTGTAAACGCAAATCGTTACAAAAAATTATAAATTATCTTCTAATATTTTTTATTTCTCAAATTTTTTCGAAGTCTCACTTCTCATCAATAATACTTTATTTTAACCCACAAAAAAAGTACAGCCTCTCCTCGAAGCTGCACTTATGCTAATTACTATTTACTTCTGCGTAAAAACCGCACTGTATAGACAAGTGCTATGGAAACAGCAATAATTCTTGTCCAACTTAACGCTAATGTAATGAGTCTATATACTGCATCTAAATCAAAAATATTTGCCAATATATATGAAAATAACCCTGTACGAGGCCAAATCATGGCTACTGCCTGTAAAACCACTACAACTATCCACGATATCAGCATTTGCTTTCTTGTCTTCTGTTCATTTACCACCGGCACCTTGCCGAGGCGAATGACCGTAACCGCCATCATAAATAACAGACTAATGACCAGAATCCATGCAAATGCCAAACGCAAATAATTCATATGGTGAGTCCACTGTAATGTATGTAACACATTGGCTCTACTGATTCCGGTAGCATAAGACATGTAAATATCAAACAGCACATATACAGCCCACGCACACCATAACCCTACATTTTTCTTAAACGCAAAACATATGATACCACATACCAGGAATGGAGAAGCAAATATCAAACCTGCCAATCCTCCACCGGCAACCATAAGAAGTATCGTCACCAAAAATCCCATGCAC
>JAFTVH010000111.1 GCA_017465845.1 Lachnospiraceae bacterium
GCGTAAGGCTGCCGTTAAAATCCAGAGTCACTTCTTCTTTTCCCAGATGAAATCCCACATTGTCATAGCCAAAGCGGGCATGCACCAGGCCGGATACGATGTGTTCACCGGAATGCTGCTGCATATAATCAAAGCGCTGCGCCCAGTCAACGTGACCATGGACAGTACTGCCTGTTTCCAGAGGCTTGGGCAGATAATGATAGATGATATCATTTTTGATCTGCACATCCAGTACATCCATGTCGGCGAGGGTTCCTTTGTCGGCACCTTGTCCGCCTTCTTCCGGAAAAAAAGCAGTTTTGTCCAGAGTAATACGGCAGCGGCCATCGGGCTCCGGTGTGCAGTCTGTTACGATTGCTTCAAAATCTATAACATGTGTATCCTGATAAAAAAGTTTTTCCATAATTAACATTGTTTCCCTTCTACTGTGTTAGCACAGTTTTAATAACACCTTTCAAACATTTTATCATATTTAAAGAATTAAGAAAACAATTTTTCCATGCATTCATACGGCCTGTTTTGTGCAGTATAACAGTTGAAACTACATTTTTTCCAAAGCAATTCACAAGCCGCCTATAAATTTTGGCAAATTTTTCGTGGTTTCCCAGTCTTGTCGCGAAAAATAAACTGTGCTATAATAAACCGATTTTTGTAAGAAGCAGTTAATAGAAGATAAAACACTCGTCTAAAGCGAAGAATGTGAGGTAATTATGAAAGCATTTTTAGTATTAGAGGACGGCACGGTGTTTGAAGGTACACACATCGGTGCCGACAAAGAAGTCATTAGTGAGATCGTATTTAACACGTCTATGGCAGGATATCTTGAAGTATTGACAGACCCGTCCTATGCTGGGCAAGCTGTCTGCATGACCTATCCCCTTATTGGTAATTATGGTATTTGTAAAGAAGATATGGAATCTTTAAAACCCTGGCCTGATGGCTTCATTGTCAGAGAACTCTCCCGAATTCCCAGCAATTTCCGTTGCGATATGACTATCCAGCAATTTTTAGAAGAGAATAATGTTCCCGGTATTGCAGGAATCGACACCAGGGCACTGACTAAGATTTTACGTGAAAAGGGTACCATGAACGGTATGATTACCACCAACGAGAAGGTTGATTTAGATGAGGTGATTCCCAAGCTGAAAAAATATACCACAGGAAAAGTGGTTGAGAAAGTAAGCTGTGAGGAAAAATACACAGTAGCAGCCAGAACGTTGGAAGAAAACGGTCCGCTGTCCGGTTCCGCAAGCTTTGACAAAGAAGCTTATGCGCGTGGCGAGAGAGAAAAGAAGCCTTCTCTGGTACAGGAATCTAACGGTGCAGGCCTGAAAGTAGCACTGATGGATTTCGGCGCAAAGAAAAATATTGCAGATTCCCTGGCGGCAAGAGGCTGTGAAGTGACAGTTTATCCGGCACTGACACCTGCCGAAGAGATCATTGCAGATTGCCCTGATGGTATTATGCTGAGCAACGGCCCCGGAGATCCCAAGGAATGCACTTCTATTATAGAAGAAATCAAAAAGCTGTATGCAACAGAGATTCCGATTTTTGCAATCTGTCTGGGACATCAGCTCATGGCTTTGGCGAACGGTGCAGATACGTATAAAATGAAATACGGCCACAGAGGCGGCAATCATCCGGTAAAGGATCTGGCTACCGGAAGAGTCTATATTTCTTCTCAGAACCATGGATACGTAGTAGACACTGACAATCTTGACCCGGCTGTGGCAGTACCTGCTTTTGTAAATGTTAATGACGGTACCAACGAGGGACTGAGCTATACCGGCAAGAACATTTTTACCGTACAGTTCCATCCGGAAGCATGCCCCGGTCCCCAGGATTCCGGATATTTGTTTGACAGATTTATCAATATGATGAAGGGAGAGAAATAAGATGCCTAAGAATCCAAATGTAAAAAGAGTAATGGTAATCGGTTCCGGCCCTATTGTCATCGGCCAGGCTGCAGAATTTGACTATGCAGGTACCCAGGCATGCCGCTCCCTGAAGGAAGAAGGCGTGGAGGTTATTCTGGTCAATTCCAACCCTGCCACCATCATGACCGATAAAGACATTGCTGATAAAGTATATATTGAACCCCTGACTGTAAAAGTACTGGAACAGATCATCGAAAAAGAAAAGCCTGACAGCATCCTGCCCACACTGGGCGGTCAGGCAGGACTGAACCTTGGTATGGAACTGGAAGAATCAGGTTTTCTGGCTTCCCATGGCGTAACTTTGTTGGGAGCTACGGCAGCTTCTATCCGTAATGCAGAAGGCCGTCAGGAATTTAAAGACCTGATGGAGCGTATCGGCGAGCCCTGCGCTGCTTCCAAGGTGGTAGAAAATGTAGAAGACGGTATTGAATTTACCAATTCCATCGGATACCCTGTGGTACTGCGTCCTGCTTACACACTGGGTGGTTCCGGCGGCGGTATTGCCCACAACCAGATAGAACTGGAGGAAATCCTGGAAAACGGTCTGCGTCTGTCCCGTGTAGGCCAGGTTCTGGTAGAACGCTGCATCGCAGGCTGGAAAGAAATCGAGTATGAAGTAATGCGCGACAGCGCCGGCAACTGCATCACCGTCTGCAACATGGAAAATATCGACCCCGTAGGTGTGCATACCGGCGACAGTATTGTAGTG
Source organism: Lachnospiraceae bacterium (assembly GCA_017465845.1). GTDB lineage: Bacteria > Bacillota > Clostridia > Lachnospirales > Lachnospiraceae > Acetatifactor. The sequence continues at coordinate 2,647 of JAFTVH010000111.1, forward strand.
GCACCTTCCCAGACTTTAGGTGATAAAGAGTACCAGATGCTGCGTACTTCTGCACTGAAAATTATAAATGAACTGAAGATCATCGGAGGATGTAACGTACAGTTTGCTTTACATCCGACCAGCTTTGAATACTGTGTTATCGAGGTAAATCCCCGTGTAAGCCGCTCCTCTGCGCTGGCTTCCAAGGCTACCGGTTATCCTATTGCTAAGGTAACCGCTAAAATCGCACTGGGCTACACGCTGGATGAAATCAAGAATGCCATTACCGGAAAGACCTACGCAAGCTTTGAGCCTACCTTGGATTACTGCGTAGTAAAGATTCCCAGGCTGCCCTTCGATAAATTCATCACAGCCAAGAGAACTTTAACCACACAGATGAAGGCTACCGGTGAAGTTATGAGTATCTGCAACAACTTCGAAGGAGCGCTCATGAAAGCAATCCGTTCTCTGGAACAGCACGTAGACTGCTTAAGAAGCTATGATTTTACAGCGCTGAATGCAGAAGAGCTGAAAGAACGCCTGAAGATTGTAGATGACCAGCGTATCTATGTGATTGCAGAAGCTCTTCGTAAAGGTGTCAGCTATGAAGATATCAATGACATTACCAAAATAGATATGTGGTTCATTGATAAAATTGCTATTCTGGTGGAGATGGAAGCGGCTCTGGAGACACAGCCCCTTACTGTCGAGCTTTTGAAGGAAGCCAAGAGACTGGAATTCCCGGATAATGTCATTGCCAGACTGACCGGAAAGAAAGAAGAAGAGATCAAGCAGATGCGATACGACAACGGTATTGTAGCTGTATATAAAATGGTAGATACCTGTGCCGCAGAATTTGCAGCATCTACTCCTTATTACTACTCCGTATATGGCGGAGAGTGCGAAGCCAAAGAGACAAAAGACCGCAAGAAGGTACTGGTACTGGGATCCGGCCCCATCCGTATCGGGCAGGGTATTGAGTTCGACTACTGTTCCGTACATGCGACATGGGCCTTCTCCAAGGCGGGATACGAGACCATTATCATCAATAACAACCCGGAGACCGTAAGTACCGACTTCGATATCGCAGATAAGCTGTACTTTGAGCCCTTAACAGCTGAGGATGTGGAATCCATCGTCAACATCGAGAAGCCCGACGGAGCAGTGGTACAGTTCGGCGGTCAGACTGCAATCAAGCTCACAGAGCATCTGATGAAGATGGGTGTGCCTATTCTGGGAACCAAGGCTGAGGATGTAGATGCAGCCGAGGATAGAGAATTGTTTGATAAGATTCTGGAACAGACCGGGATTCCACGTGCAGCAGGCGGCACTGTATATACTGCCGAAGAAGCCAAGGAAGTAGCCAACAGACTGGGCTATCCTGTTCTGGTAAGACCTTCCTATGTACTGGGCGGTCAGGGTATGCAGATTGCTCTCTCCGACCAGGAAATCGAAGAGTTCATGGCTATCATCAACCGCATTGCCCAGGATCATCCCATCCTGGTAGATAAATATCTTCAGGGTAAGGAAATCGAGGTAGATGCCGTATGTGACGGTGAAGATATTCTGATTCCGGGTATCATGGAGCACATCGAGAGAACAGGTGTCCACTCCGGAGACAGTATCTCCGTATATCCTGCGCCTACCATCGGTAAGCTGGTAAAAGATAAGATTGCAGACTATACCAGGAGACTGGCAACGGCTCTCCATGTAAAAGGCCTGATCAACATCCAGTTCATCGCTATTGATGAGGATGTATATGTCATTGAGGTAAATCCACGTTCTTCACGTACCGTACCTTACATCAGTAAAGTGACAGGTATCCCTATCGTGGACCTTGCTACAGAAGTCATCCTTGGCAAGACCATCAAGGAACTTGGTTACAAACCGGGACTGCAGCCTGAGGCAGAGTACTATGCCATCAAGATGCCTGTATTCTCCTTTGAGAAGATTCGCGGTGCAGAAATCAGCCTTGGACCGGAAATGAAGTCTACCGGTGAGTGCCTTGGTATTGCCAAGACATTCCATGAAGCGCTGTACAAAGCTTTCCTGGGAGCCGGTGTGAACCTGCCTAAGTATAAGAACATGATTATCACCGTCAAAGATGCTGACAAGGGAGAGGCAATCCGGATTGCAAGACGTTTTGAAAAGCTGGGTTATACCATCTATGCGACCAGAAGTACTGCGGCTGCTTTGAATGAAGCAGGTGTAAAGGCACGTAAGGTCAACAAAATTACGCAGGAATCACCTACGGTAATGGATCTCATTTTGGGTCACAGAATCGACCTTGTCATCGATACCCCTACCCAGGGACGTGACAAGTCAAGAGACGGCTTCCTGATCAGACGTACAGCTATCGAGACAGGCGTCAACTGTCTCACCGCCCTGGATACTGCCAGGGCATTGGCTACCAGCCTGGAGAATGCAAGCAATCAGCTGACGCTGATAGATGTGGCTTCCTTATAAGTTCGGGAAGATATGATTTTATAAATGTAATAGCGGCGGAGCAGAAAACAACAGCTTTCTGTTCCGCCGTTTCTGAATCCTAAAGAGTGTAAAATGTCATGCTATCTGTATGAATTCCACAATATGGCATATACTATGAATGACTGATATGTAAAAGGAGGCGCTTATGCGAGACGAAATTTATCCCTTTGTGGTAAAGCCATTGCCATATGAATATGATGCCCTGACCCCTGTTCTTGATGCTACTACTTTGATGTTTCACCATGATAAGCACTATAAGACGTATGTAGATAATCTGAACAGTGTTTTGGCTGATCACCCACAGCTGCAGAAAATGAGTCTGAAAGAATTGTTGACAAATACAGAGAATCTCCCGGCAGCAGCCCGGACCCCCATTATCAACAATGGTGGAGGTGTATTTAACCACGAGCTTTACTTTGATGCCATGAAGTGTCCGGTAGGACAGGAACCCTCAGGGGAACTTTTAAAGGCTCTTGAGCGGGATTTTGGCTCTGTGATTCAATGGAAAGAAAAAATGAAACAGGCGGCAGTCAGCAAGTTCGGTTCCGGTTGGGCATGGCTTCTGACGGATGAAAACGGAATCCTGACCATTCAGCAGACAGCCAATCAGGATGTACCGGATTTAACTGTGTATACACCGATTTTTCTGGTGGATGTATGGGAGCATGCCTATTATCTGCAGTATCAAAATCGCAGACCGGAATATGTAGACGGCTGGTTCCAGCTGATCAATTGGAAAAAAGCTGCCAGAAGATATGAAGAAGTCATTGCCAGAAAACAGTAAAATATGATATCGTATGTAAAGTACTGTAATTAAGATGGAGAACGACTAAATGACAAATTATCAGAAGGAACTGGAGAAAATACTTGAGACATTAGAAGCAGAGAATCATATAGTACCCAGATTATATCTTCATAGCTGCTGTGCACCCTGCAGCAGCTATGTTTTGGAATATCTAAGTACATATTTTGTGATTACCGTATTTTATTATAATCCAAACATTTCCTTTGAAGAGGAATATCGTAAAAGAGTGGAGGAGCAGAAGCGCCTGATCGCAGCTTACAATGCCGAAGCCGGAAAGCAGCGCTATCCCATTTCTGTGGAAGAGGGAGATTATGAACCTGAGAGGTTCTACGAAATTGCCAGAGGTCTGGAAACTTGCCCGGAAGGCGGTGAGAGGTGCTTTCGTTGCTTTGACCTGCGCTTGAGAGAGACTGCACACAGAGCCGCACAAGGAGAGTACGATTACTTTGCCACTACACTGACCATCAGTCCTTTGAAAAATGCCGCAAAATTAAATGAAATCGGACAGGCTCTGGCGGAAGAATACGGTGTGCCCTGGCTTCCTTCCGATTTTAAAAAGAAAAATGGCTATAAGCGTTCCATAGAGCTTTCGGCCCAGTATGATCTGTATCGCCAGGATTACTGCGGATGTGCATTTTCCAAGGCGGAACGTGAGAAGCAGAAGGCAGAATTATAATATCTTTTGCCTAAAAATAGCAAAAAATTCTCGTTGGCATATTGCCATTCGGTCAAATTTCGGCTATGATATAAAAATGATGTGGTCTGTGCAAGTGTAGGTACAAACCGCAAATGGATTTTACTGTGAGGAGTTTCCTCAGAAAGGAATTTACTATGAAGAAAATGATAGACCTTCTGACCCAGGAGATGCAGGCAGCTTTTGAGGCAGCCGGATACGATCCTGCTTTGGGAAGGGTAACGTTATCCAATCGTCCCGATTTATGTGAATATCAGTGTAATGGTGCCATGGCAGGCGCCAAACAGTATAGAAAAGCGCCGATTATGATTGCCAATGATGTGGCAGCCCGCCTTCAGGACAGTAAAGTATTCAGTGAGGCCAACGCGGTGGCACCAGGTTTCCTGAACCTGAAAGTGACGGAAAGTTTTCTGGCAGAGTATCTGCAAAGTGTGGCAGTAGATCCCAAATTTGGCCTTGAAATGCCGGAGCATCCCAAGAAGATTATTATCGATTACGGCGGAGCCAACGTGGCCAAGCCTCTCCACGTAGGACACATCCGTTCAGCAGTCATCGGTGAAAGCATCAAGCGTATCTGCCGTTATGCAGGCCATGAAGTGATTGGTGATGTACATCTTGGCGACTGGGGACTGCAGATGGGGCTTGTTATCATGGGGCTTAAAGAACGCCAGCCGGATCTGATTTATTTTGATGAAAGCTATGAGGGAGAGTATCCCGAAGAAGCACCTTTCACCATCTCAGAGCTGGAAGAAATCTACCCTGCATCCAGTGCCAAATCCAAGGCTGACCCGCAGTACAAAGCACTGGCTATGGAAGCTACTTTCAAACTGCAGAGCGGTGTAAGAGGATATCGGGCTCTTTGGAAGCATATCCTGAACGTATCCGTAGCAGATTTGAAGAAGAACTACGGCAGCTTGAATGTAGAATTCGATCTCTGGAAGGGCGAAAGCGATGTTCATGACCTGATTCCTGATATGGTCAAATACATGAAGGAAGAAGGATATGCTTATATAAGTGAAGGGGCACTGGTAGTAGATGTAAAGGAAGAGACTGATACCAAGGAGATTCCTCCCTGCATGATCTTAAAATCAGACGGAGCATCTTTATATAATACTACAGACCTGGCTACTATTATGGAACGCATGAAGCTGTACAATCCGGACGAAATCATTTATGTAGTGGATAAACGTCAGGACCTGTATTTTGACCAGGTATTCCGTTGCGCACGCAAGACCAAGCTTGTTGCTGACGAAACCAAGCTGAAATTTGTAGGCTTCGGAACCATGAATGGCAAGGATGGAAAGCCCTTCAAGACCCGTGAAGGCGGTGTCATGCGTCTTGAGAATCTGATCAAAGAGACAAAAGAGGAAATGTATCGCAAGATTCGTGAAGGAAGGGATATGCCGGAAGAAGAGGCAGCAGAAGTGGCAGGAATTGTAGCAGTATCTGCTTTGAAATATGGTGATCTGTCAAACCAGGCTTCTAAAGACTATATCTTTGATATTGAGCGCTTTACTTCATTTGAAGGTGATACCGGTCCTTATATTTTGTACACCATTGTCCGTATCAAATCCATTCTGGGCAAATATGCAGAACAGGGCGGTGATTTGACTAAAGTGGAATTGAAAGAGGCCTACAATGAGTCTGAGAAAGCGCTGATGCTGCAGCTCACTCAGTTCAATGCTATGATGCAGAATGCAGCAGAGGAAATAGCACCTCATAAAGTATGTGCCTATATTTATGACCTTGCAAATGCATTCAATCATTTCTACCATGAGACTAAGATTCTGGCAGAAGAGGATGCGGACAGAAAGAGTGGTTTGATTGCGTTGCTGGTACTGACCAGAGATGTTCTGGAGACCAGTATTGATGTTCTTGGATTCTCTGCACCGGAGAGAATGTAATTGTCGTAATTGACTGAATAGCTGGGAATGGTGCCTTGCCGGCAGAACGGCAAGAGCGCCGTTTCCAGAGAATACAGCGAAAAGCAGTCGAAAAAATTTAAAAAAATTTGAAAAAAGTTGTTGACAAAACTATTGCTCTGTAGTATACTGACAAAGTCGGTTGCGACAGTAACTGATAAACGGAATCTTAGCTCAGCTGGGAGAGCATCTGCCTTACAAGCAGAGGGTCATAGGTTCGAGCCCTATAGGTTCCACTCCAACGAAAGTTGGATATATGGCGAGATAGCTCAGTTGGCTAGAGCATGCGGTTCATACCCGCAGTGTCGAGGGTTCGAATCCCCCTCTCGCTATGGTCAAGGCCTTGAATTTATTCAAGGTCTTTTTCTTTGCCCGTTAAAGCAACAGGCATTCAACTTTATGACAATGATGGGCTTTGTATCATAAAAAACGTTGAAAGAGTAGAAGCTAAAGTAACAGTATAAAGATATAAGTAGAGATAAGGATATAAGCAGAATGAATGAAATAAAAGAAAGAAGCAACGCAGAAGAAATTGTTGAAGCAGCAGAAGTTTCAGAAGAAGCTTCAGAAGAAGTGAAAGAATTGCAGAATCAGAGTTTGGAACAGCTTCTGGACCCGAGAATCCTTCGTGCCATCCGTGAAATGGGCTTTACCACGATGTCGCCCATACAGGAACAGGCGATACCCAGTCTTTTAGAAGGAAAGGATATCATCGGCCAGGCACAGACCGGTACCGGTAAAACAGCAGCATTTGGGATTCCTTTGATTCAGAAGGTGGACCCGGAGCTTCGTAAGCTCCAGGCGATTGTCCTCTGTCCCACAAGAGAATTGGCCATTCAGGCAGCGGAGGAACTTCGTAAGCTGGCCAAATACATGCATAGCATCAAGATACTTCCGGTTTACGGCGGACAGGAAATCGGCCGCCAGATCAGCGGTTTGCGAGGTGTGCAGATCATCGTAGGTACGCCTGGACGTGTCATGGATCACATGAGACGGCATACCATTAAACTGGAACATGTGAATATGGTGGTGCTGGATGAAGCAGATGAGATGCTGAACATGGGATTCAGAGAAGATATGGAACTGATTCTGGGAGAGATTCCAGGCGAGCACCAGACGGCACTTTTTTCGGCTACTATGCCAAAGCCCATTTTGGAGATCACCGGAAAATTCCAGAAGAATGCCCGGCTGATAAAAGTGGCTTCTAAGGAGCTGACAATTCCTCTGGTGTCCCAGCGTTTTTACAGAGTGCGCAATGAGGACAAGGATGCAGCATGCGTCAGACTGCTGGAATATTACCAGCCCAAGCTTTGCCTGATTTTCTGTAATACCAAGAAAAAAGTGGATGAGTTGACCGAGTGTTTAAAGCAGCATGATTTTCAGGCGGAAGGACTGCATGGAGATATGGCTCAGGCACAGAGAGATGTGGCTATGGGTCGATTCCGAAACGGCAGCACCAATATTTTGATTGCAACAGATGTGGCAGCAAGAGGAATTGATGTTGACGATGTAGAGGCCGTTATCAATTATGATATTCCCCAGGATATTGAATATTATGTGCATCGCATCGGAAGAACCGGTCGTGCCGGAAGGAAAGGACGCTCCTTTACCTTTGCAAGCGGACGGGAAATTTTCCGTATTCGGGAAATTGAGAGGGTGTGCCACACAACAATAGAAGAAAAGCGCCTGCCGGGGGCCGGTAAAGTGATGAAAGCCAAGGCTGAGAAGCTGTTAGAGCAGGTGTGGGAGCTGAAGGACAGTGACAATCTGGATCTGATGGAGAAGTTCCTGGAACGTAAGATGGAAAAAGAAGGATGCGATGCCATGGAACTGGCTTCCCTGCTTTTGAAATATTATGTGGGTGACAAGGGCGAGGAAATACCGGTAGATGAACCGCCGATGAAGTTTGCTGCCCGTGGCAGAGAACGGGATAGAAAGGGCAATCTGCGAGGCAGACGATCGGATGACAGCGGCCGCAGAAACAGACGCCGAGGCACCCATGGGGAACGTAAGAGAAGGCAGACCGGTGTATGAAGTTGTCAGGGAATCCTTAAAAAGGAATAGCGCAAATCAGGATAATATAGTATAATAAGGACATCAACCAGAAAAATATGCGGAGGTAACCATTATGCAAAATTGTGGATATTGTCAGGGCGGAGAATTATTAGCAAAGTTTGGTATCAAGATCTGCGACCTTGAAGTAAGCCAGTTGATTTTATTTAAAGAACAAAGTCATCCGGGAAGAGTGATCGTAGCTTACAAGGATCATGTGAGCGAAATTGTCAATTTAAGCGATGAGGAAAGAAATAAGTTCTTTGCAGATGTTAACAGAGCAGCGAAAGCACTTCATGCAGCATTTCATCCCGTGAAGGTAAATTATGGCGCTTACGGAGATACAGGATGTCATTTGCATTTCCATCTTGTTCCCAAATATAAGGACGAGTTTGAGTGGGGCGGCGTATTTGCCATGAATCCGGACAAAGTATATCTGTCAGATGCTGA
>JAFTVH010000112.1 GCA_017465845.1 Lachnospiraceae bacterium
AAATAAAATAAGCCCCGAAGGGCTTAGTGTTTAAATGATGTTGCGGCTGGCGAACTATTCGATGAGTCTTTAGACTCCAGTGCCGGCAACGAGCCCTTATAGGGCGTGAGCAAACCACCGGCTAAGCCGGTGGTGCTGATTGGACCTTTAGCTCAGTAGGTTAGAGCAACCGGCTCATAACCGGTCGGTCCTGGGTTCGAGTCCCAGAAGGTCCATTTCCAAAACAAACGAATAAGCGAGGTGGTGATGCATGGCCAGAGCACCGGATCCACGAATTGAACAGGCAAAGGCCATGTATCTGAACGGCCAGAAATTAGTTGAGATTGCAAGTCAACTAAATCTTCCGGAAGGGACTGTTCGTCGTTGGAAAAACACACATAAATGGGATAGCGAACGTTCGGATAAAAATAGCGAACGTTCGGAAAGAAAAAAAGGTGGTCAGCCCGGCAATAAAAATGCAAAAGGTGCAGGCGCACCTGATCAGAATAAAAATGCAGAGAAGTATGGATTCTTTAGTAAATTTCTCCCGGAGGAAACTCGGGAGATTTTTAATGCCATTGAAACAGCAGCTCCGTTGGATCTGTTATGGCATCAGATACAGATTGCATACGCTGCTATTATCCGTGCACAGAAGATTGCTTATGTAAAAGACCAGGAAGACAAGACAATTGAAAGAATTGGAAGTTTTGATAATGGTGACACATACGATGTGCAGCAGGCGTGGGACAAGCAGAATAATTTCTTAAAAGCACAGGCACGTGCACAGGGAGAATTAAGAGCACTTATCAAACAATATGATGAGATGCTGCATAAAGACTGGGAACTTGCGTCCGAAGAACAGAGAACCAGAATTGATGTTATGAAAGCACGAGCACAGCTGAATGATGGTGAAGAACTTGCAGATGATGGTTTCCTGGAAGCTCTGAATGGAACAGCTGCGGAGGATTGGGCCGATGAAGAAGAAACAGCAGGTATTTAAGTTTCAGCCGTTCTCCAGAAAGCAGCGTAAAGTTCTGAACTGGTGGTGTCCGGATTCTCCTGTCAAGGATATGGATGGCATTATTGCCGATGGAGCTATCCGATCAGGAAAGACAATCAGCATGTCATTATCATTTGTTATGTGGGCGATGGCAAGTTTTGAAGGTCAGAACTTTGCAATGTGCGGAAAGACTATCGGTTCCTTCAGACGAAATGTGTTATTCTGGCTGAAGTTGATGTTACGGTCCAGAGGCTATAAAGTGACTGATCACAGAACAGATAATCTTCTGGTGATCAGAAGGAATGAAAAAGAAAACTATTTTTACATATTTGGTGGAAAAGACGAAAGTTCGCAGGATCTCATTCAGGGTATTACTCTGGCTGGGGTCTTTTTTGATGAAGTTGCATTGATGCCGGAAAGTTTTGTGAATCAGGCAACAGGACGATGTTCTGTGACCGGTTCAAAGTTCTGGTTCAACTGTAATCCGGACGGACCATATCATTGGTTCAAGGTGAACTGGATAGACAAGATAAAAGAAAAGAAGCTTATCTATCTGCATTTCACAATGGATGATAATCTTTCTCTTGCCGAAGAAATCAAAGCAAGATACCGAGCTATGTATACAGGTGTTTTCTTCAAGAGATATATCCTGGGTTTATGGGCGGTTGCCGAAGGAATTATTTATGACATGTTCTCAGAAGAAATGCACGTAAAGGATATCCGGGAGTTTTTTCAGATACTTATCAGTGGTGGCAGATATGTCAGCTGCGACTATGGTACCCAGAATGCAACAGTTTTCCTGTTGTGGAATAAAGGTAGAGACGGCAAGTGGTACTGCATCCGAGAGTATTATTATTCCGGCCGTGATAAAGGGAAACAAAAGACAGATTCAGAATTTGCTGATGATTTGAAAAGTTGGCTGGAAGGGACAAAGATAAAAGCGATTATTGTTGACCCGTCAGCAGCTTCTTTCATTGCGGAACTTCGGAAACGTGGATACAAAGTTCTGAAAGCAAAGAATGATGTTTTGGATGGAATACGTTTGGTGGCGATGTTGCTGACACTGCAGCAGCTGGTATTTGCATCCAGCTGTAAAGAAACGATAAAAGAATTTGCTTCGTATGTATGGGATGAGAAGGCAGCAGAACGAGGCGAGGACAAACCGATAAAGCAGCATGACCATTCGTGTGATGCTGTACGTTACTTTGCGAGTACAATCCTTGGAAACAAACTTGCAAAGATGAAACAGATGGGAAGGTGATGAAATTGTATATATTCACAATACCAAGAGAAAAATTTAATGAACTGAATCCTGATAAGCAGATGATACGTCAGTTGATCTCAAAACATATCAGTATGGTAAACCGGCTTCAGACAAATATGCAGTATTACGAAGGAAAACACAAGATCCTGAGTGATAAAGAACGGGAGAATAAACTGGTATGTAACCATGCAAAAGATATTTCCGATACTGCGAGTAGTTATTTCATCGGAAATCCAGTTGCATATAAATGCAAGACAGATATAACGTCATTGACAGATGCTCTGGAGAGTGCGGGAGTTGATGAGGTTGATGGTGACAATGGTCTGGATCTTTCAATTTATGGGCTTGCATACGAATATATCTATGCAAAAGAAGGCCAGTCAGAATTAACAGTGAAGAACATCTCAGCAGAGAAAACCTTCATGGTAAGAGATGATTCTATTGAGGAAAATGAACTGTTTGGTGTTTATTATTACGTCCGGAAAGATGATACTGGAAACGATCCGGATCATTACATGGCGACCATTGTTACCAGAAACTACAAATATGAACTGGATATCTTGGATTCGGATACAACGCAGACAACGACAGAAGAAGCAGTTCCACATTATCTGGACGAGATACCTATCATCGAATATCAGAATAATAAATTGGCTATAGGTGATTTCGAATTACAGATACCTCTTATCGATGCATATAATGCGCTGATGTCTGACAGAATCACAGATAAAGAACAGTTCATCGATGCAATTCTTGCTATTTACGGAACACTGCTCAGTGATGAGGAAGTCGTGGATGAAAATGGAGAAAAGAAGGATGGACTTACAGAAGCAAAGAAGAATTTGAAGAAGCAGAAAGTACTGGAGCTTCCAGGTGATGGCGCAAAAGCAGAATATCTGATCAGAACATTTGATGAAGCAGGTGTGGAGATTCTAAAGAAAGCCATTGAGCAGGATATTCACAAATTCTCACATATTCCATGTATGACAGATGAAAGCTTTGGTGGAAATGTATCTGGTGTAGCAATGGAGTTCAAGCTTCTGGGAATGGAAAATATCACAAAGATAAAGACCAGATATTACAAAAAGGGGCTTCGTAAGAGAATCCGTATCTTTTGTAATTTCCTCAGCAAAAAAGGCATCCATGTAGACCAGATAGGAATCACACCAACATTTACCAGAGCAATGCCGAAGAACCTTCTGGAAATCAGTCAGATTGTGGCAAATCTTTGGGGAAAAGTCGGAAAGAAAACGTTGCTCTCACAGATACCATTTGTAGAAGATCCCGATGAAGAACTGAAGGTTGTGGAAAAAGAAGCACAGGAAGCGATGAAACTACAGCAGGAATCCTTTGGAATGTCCGGCAATACTCCTCCGGGAACAGAGAAGCCGGGAGAGACACCGCTGGATAAAAAGGATGATGTAGATGAATAGTCAAAAGTACTGGGAAGAACGTACTGTCTGGAATATGTATGAGGATATGCAGAAAGCAGAGGCGGCAGCAGATGTTATTTCAGCAGTATATCTGAAATCTTCCAGGTGGCTTCAGCTGCAGATAGAGGAAATATTTGAGAAATACCAGACAAAGTATGGATTATCTGAAACAGAAGCTCGAAAGCTGTTATCTGAAATGGACAGCCAGACAGTACAGGAAATGCTACAGAAACTGAAAAATGGGGAATCAGATAAAAAGAAAAAAGATCTTCTTGCGGAACTGGAAGCACCTGCGTACCGATTCCGGATACAAAAGCTTTCGGATATGATGGGGAATCTTGATTCTGTCATGCAGGAAGTTTACCAGCAGGAACAGATACTGAGTACCTCGTTCTATGAATCTTTGGCCAAAGAGAACTATTACCGTTCTATCTTTGAAACACAGAAGAAATCGGGATATGCATTCAGTTTCAATCACATAAGCAGTAAACAGATTGATAAGTATCTTTCCATTAACTGGTCTGGACAACATTATTCGTCCAGAATATGGAAGAACACGAGAAACCTTGCGAAAGTGCTGAGAGAAGAACTTCTTGTCAGCCTTCTCACCGGAAGGACAGAGCGTGAAACATCAGAAATGATATCCAATAAATTTTCTTCTGGAGCGCTGAAAGCAAGGCGTCTTGTTCGAACAGAGAGCTGCTTTGTTTCGACAGAGCTTACTGTAGCAGGCTTCAAAGAGTGTGGTGTTGAGAAATATCGTTTTCTGGCAACATTGGATTTAAAAACCAGTAAAATCTGTAGAAGCCTTGATGGAAAGGTCTTCTTGATGTCAGAGCGCAAGCAGGGAATAAACTGTCCACCGCTCCATCCTTGGTGTCGCTCCTGTATCTTAAGTATCATTTCTGAAGAATTGCTGAACCGAATGAAAAGATGGGCGTATGACCCGAAAACTGGACGTTCTGATCGCGTTCTTGCGAGTATGACCTACGAAGAATGGTATAAAAAATATGTCAAAGGGAATGTAGAAGCTGAGGCACAGGAAAAAGCTATCAGGAACTATTCTTCAGACAAGAAACAGTATGAAAGATACAGAGAGATTCTTGGTAAAGATGTGCCGGATTCTTTTGATAAATTCCAGCAGATGAAGTATAATGAACCTGAGAAGTACCAGAAGACTCATATCAGATATCTCGATGAAAAACAGCGGCTGAAGATAAAGTCTGATGAGACTATCAAGATGATAGAAGCTGGTAAACAGGGAAAGCATATTATCGGTCATAATAATTATATCTCGGGACGGAGTTATCTGACTGTATCAATGGAAGAGGCACAGCAGCTTGTAAATAAATATGCAGGAACGGGTGTTATTCCGAGAGACAGCAACCATAACTGGAAGAACAGAGAAATTATCACGGCTGATAAGAACATTGGTATCAATGTGGATCCAGTAACAGGAGAAGAGACAGTAACACGGAAATTTGTGATACATTATTCAAAAAATGGTACTCATATCGTACCGGGGAGGGAGTAAGGCATGTTATCTGAAAAAGAAAAACAGATGTATCATTCGCAAGGGAAAAAAGTAAATGTCATACTAACTGACGGTTCGGTAATAGAAGGAGAATGTAGTTTCTTTACGCAGGCTCTGGATAATGAGCCGGAAGAAGCAAGTATAACGCTGGACAACGTAAGAAAAGATGGAGTCCGGATGTTTCATTTAACTGAGATTATGGAACATGAGATCAAATCTATAAAGTATGAAGTATAAGAACCACTGGTCGGAAGGCTGGTGGTTTTCTTATGTTCAAAATTGCGCCGGCGCAATGAAGGGAGGTGAACAGGATGAAGGTAAAAGCAATCAAACGTTTCCATGATGTTGTAGCAAAGAAGATCCGTGAAAAGGATAAAGATGTATGGGTGGTTACCAAAGAAAGAGGTGAACATCTCATCAAACAGGGCATGGTGGAAGAAGTGAAAGAAGAACCAGAAAAGGACACAAAAACAACTAAGAAAGGTTAAGGTGATCCAAAACATCTCCCGTTGGGACGCAGGGTGAAGCGTTCTATTTTTATGCTCCGGAACGAGAGTAAACTACAAAATCTGATGACGAATGGCCCGGGCACAGAAGTGAATAGGCTGGGCGGAAAGGATAATTATGAAAAATAAATTTGTAAGCAGTTTAAGAATCCCTATGAACCTGCAGTTGTTTGCAGGAGAAGGAGGAGACGGTGCTGGGGCTGATGGTGGTAATGGCGGCGGAGCCGGTGGGGAAGGTGGAACTGGAGGTTCAGGACAGGAGCCATTATCATTCGATGATTTCCTAAAAGGGGAAGGTAATCAGGCAGAATTTGACCGCAGAGTACAGAAAGCGGTCAATACAGCAGTTACCAATGCCCAGGAGAAATGGAAACTCATGACAGATGATAAAGTATCTGAGGCTGAAAAACTGGCAAAAATGACAAAGGAAGAGAAAGACCAGTACATGCATAATAAGCGTGTGAAAGAGCTTTCCGACCGTGAGGCAGAAATTACAAAGCGAGAGCTGATGGCAGAAGCGAAGAATACACTTGCCGAAAAGAAACTTCCTGTAAGTCTTGCAGATGTCTTGAATTACACAGATGCAGATTCCTGTAAGAAATCCCTGGAGGCTGTGGAAAAAGCCTTTCAGGAAGCAGTACAGGCAGCAGTTGACGAGAAATTAAAAGGTGGAAAACCACCAAAGAAAGCTCCGGAAGGTGCAGAAACAGACCTTGAAAAACAAGTAGAAGCACTGATGAGAGGATATTAAGAAAGGTAAAGGTGATGTGAATGGCAATCAATACATTAGCAACAGCTACATTGTTTATGAACAAGCTGGATAAAGTAGCAGTACAGGAAGCGGTAACAGGCTGGATGGATGCGAATGCAGGGCAGGTTATCTATAATGGCGGTGCAGAGGTTAAGATTCCGAAAATGACCGTTCAGGGATTAGGAGATTATGACCGCGACGAAGGATATCAGCAGGGTGGAGTAACATTGGAATACGAAACACGCAAGATGACTCAGGACAGAGGTCGTAAATTCCAGTTAGATCCGGTAGATATCAATGAGAATAATTTTGTGACTACTGCGGCAGCAGTCATGGGAGAATTTCAGAGAACATATGTGGTTCCGGAAATCGACGCATACCGTCTTTCCAATATTGCGACAAACGCTATCAAAGCAAAAGTAGCAGGAATGGTCACATATGGATATACTCCTGGTGCAACAGGAACATCTGCACTCAGAAAAGTAAAAGAGGGTATCAAAGCAGTCAGAGATGCCGGCTATAATGGACCACTCGTAGTACATGCGACGTCTGACTTTATCATGGAACTGGAATTGGAACTTGCAGGTAAGATCACAACAGTAACTTTTGCAAAAGGTGGTATCAATACAGCAGTACCTTCCATTGACGGAGTTCCGATTATTTCTACACCATCTAACCGAATGTATACAGCTATCACAATCTACGATGGAAAAACAGAAGGACAGGAACAGGGCGGATATGTGAAAGGTGCAACTGCAAAAGATATGAACTTTATGGTTCTTCCGAGAACAACACCTATCGCAGTCACAAAACAGGATATCATGCGTATCTTTGATCCGACAATCAACCAGAAGCTGAATGCATGGCAGATGGATTATCGGCGTTTCCACGATATCTGGGTACTGGACAACAAACTGAATTCCATTTACCTGAGCATCAAAGATGCAGAATAGGAGGTAATCTATGATTCTGAAAAAAGGCAATGTTGAGAGAATTGCTGATAATGCTGTTATGATTGCAAAGCTGAAGAAAGAAGGTTTTGAGGAAGTAAAGAAAGAAGTAGCAGCTACGGAAAAACTTCCGAAAAAGGCAGAGAAAACAAAAAGCCTGGAAGCGCTGAAGGTTGATGAACTGAGGGCTCATGCAAAAGAAAAGAGAGTGGAAGGATATTCCAGTCTTACAAAAGCAGAGCTCGTCGATGTTCTGAAGGATGTGGTCTAAGTGGCCAGAGAAAAAGATATTGATATCGTGGCAAAGCTTACCGGTGAAAAGGACACGGAGCTCTTGGAAATCCTTCTGGATGAGGCAGAAGGATTTGTACTGTCGTACACTCACAGAAGCCGGATTGTTTCCGGGCTTGATAAGGCAGTACGCGACCTTGCTGTTATTGCACTAAACCGGATGGGAACTGAAGGGGAATCCGGGAGATCAGAAGGCGGAGAGAGTTATAGTTTTGAGTCTGCTCCGAAGCAGATTTATGATACACTGAATAATTTCCGTATTGCCAGAGTGGGAGGTAGATATCATGAGAATGCGGCGCAGCAGACTTAAAGAATACTACTGGAAACCCCGGATCCAGATGAAAGATAATGAAGGCAGCACCTACGAAGAGTGGGGAGCTGCCATTTCTTTTAAGGGTGAATGCTGGCCAGCTTCCGGAAAAGTACAGGCTCAGCAATATGGAGAACGTCTCTCATATATCAGGAATCTGAGGATAGAAGGAAAATATGAAACCATCATCGATGAAAATGGAATGATTTCATACAAGTATGAAAATGGAATGACTATTTGCGAATCTGATGGAATCTGCCTTTATGTAGGTTCGGAAATGAAACCGGACTATAAAGTAATCTCCATAAAACCGTATATTCCTCTGAAATTGGAGGTTGAACGGATATGAGTATAGATGGTATGGATGAGCTTGAAAGAAAAATGAGAAGTCTGTCGAAGCTGAATGTTAAGAGGGAGACGGCAAGAACAATCCAGACAGTAAGAGATGCAGCAGTTAATGCTTGTCCTGTCGGATACGGGGAACTCAGGCAGAGTATCTTTGCGGAAGTTATCGAAAAAGATGATTTAGTACAGGGAGTATGCTATACAAATAAGGATTACAGCATTTATGTGGAATTTGGTACCGGTCCGAAAGGACAGGAAAACCATGCGGGTACTTCACCAGAACATAATCCGGTTTATACACAACAGCCATGGTGGATCCATGAGAGTCAGGTTGATGCAAGAATTGCAGAAAAATACCATTGGTTCCATATCGATACTCCTGAAGGCAGATTTTATCAGAGTACTGGACAGGCGGCACAGCCTTTTATGTATCCTGCATTGAAAGACAACCAGGCTGATATCCTGAAAGATTTCAATGCACAATTAATAGTCAATCTGGAGGGACTCATAAAGTGAAAAATATCAAAGACATCGTGTATGAAGCACTGAAAAAAGTAACTGAAAATGTGTCTGATGTTTATCCAAAAGAATGGGCAGAAGACGTTACTATCCAGCTTACAGAAGAAGATAACAGCGTTTTTGAATATAGCAGTGATATGAGTGGACTTTGCCAGGAAGATAAAGCGCAGGTAAGATACCGCATTGATATCTGGCATCGAAAGAGTACATCCGCTGCAGCAGTTATGGTAGATGCGAAGATGGCGGCTATCGGCCTTAAACGTACTGGGTGTTCAGACGTTCCGGATCCGTCAGGCATGAAACACAAACAGATGAGATATGAAGGCATCATTGATATGCATTCAGATTTCGTATATTGGTAAGACAGGAGGAAAAATAAATGTTAGCAAATGGAGCAACGCTCGGATACAGAAAACAGGGGACAGAGGGAGAATACACTAACCTTCCTGGACTCAAAGAAATTCCGGAGATGGGTGTGGACGCGGAGAAAGTAGCAAATACAACTCTCACAGACCCTCACAATATGTATGAACTTGGAATCGGAGATCTTCCGGATATGGTCTACAAGTTCAAATATGACAATACAAAAGCTGAAAGTCCATATCGTGTACTGCGAGAAGCGCAGAAAACGGGTGAAGTACTGGAATTCCAGGAAACACTGAAAGATGGTTCTATTACTGAATTTTCAGCACAGGTATCTGTTAAGAGAACAGGCGGCGGTGTGAATGGTGTTATCGACTGCGATGTGACAATGATCATCCAGAGTGAACTGAAATACACAGACCCGGCATAAGGAGGAAGTAAAAGATGGATAATCTTGGTGGATTAGGAAACGAAATGGAGAATGCAGCTGAAGAGAAAGTAGTGGATATGAACGATGTGAAGAAACGCAGAGCATTTCATTACTGGGAAGTTGCAGGAAGAACTTACCGCATGAAGTTGAAAGCCAGCACAATTGGAAAGCTGGAAAATAAGTATCGTAAGAACATCATGAATCTTATTGATGAAATGCCACCTCTTTCTGTGATGCTGACCATCATTCAGGCAGCCATGGAACCATGGGAACACGGTATTGAATACACAGATGTCCAGAAAATTTATGATAAATGGACAGAAGAAGGCGGGAACCAGATGGATCTGTTTAAGAATGTTATCATTCCGGTAATGGCGGTATCTGGTTTTTTTACAGAGAAACAGGCAGCGACGATCCTGGAGAATCTGGAAGAACTGTAAAGTTTATGTCCGATTATCTGTCGGAATTATATCCTGAGGCTTTGGATGCGGGGATATCTCATGAGGTGTTCTGGGATTCCTCACTGAGAGAGATTCATGATATGCTGGAAAGTTTTCTTCGGAGGCGGAAACAGAAATTAAAAGATGATTTTATCATTGCAGAAGTTACCGCATTGAATATCCTTATCAGAATATCACCGAAAAAGAATAAAAAATATCCAAAGCCATGGGATTATTATGAGTGTTTATTTTCTGAAGAAAAGAAAATTTACGAAGAAGAGGAAGAGCAACAGGCGTTTGAAGAATATAAAGAACAACGCAGAAGATATGTAGAAGAATATAACAGAAGGCGGCAGCAGGGCAAGAGCTGACCCTGCTTTTCGTATACGGAAGGAGGTGTAGTATGAGCGGAAACAATATTGAAACAGCAAGATTGAAGGTTACTCTTGAAGCATCGGCAGCACCTTTTAAAAAGGTAATGAAAGAAGCACGTCAGGAAATGAAAGATGTGACAGCAGACATTACAAAAGAAACCGAAAAACTGAAACAGCCGTTGAAAGGTATGGAAAGCACAAAAGTACTGTCTCCTATCAAGAAAATGCAGAATACTCTGAAAAAGGCTTTTGCTTCAATCAGAAAAGGGATGAAAGAATCTGTACAGGATTTTCAGATAAACGCAGGGATAAAGACGTATACCGCTGAGTTTCAGGACTTGGAAGAAAATATAGGGAAGACGGAAGCTGCTCTTGAAAAAATGCATGCGAAAGAGCGAAAATTGAGAGCTATCGAGACTGGAAATAGAGTAAGTCAACAGTGGAAAAGTCTTCAGTATGACATTATGGAAGCTGAAGAAGCGCTGGAAAAGTATAACGATGAA
This sequence comes from Lachnospiraceae bacterium, assembly GCA_017465845.1. Lineage (GTDB taxonomy): Bacteria > Bacillota > Clostridia > Lachnospirales > Lachnospiraceae > Acetatifactor. Next base: position 10,993 of record JAFTVH010000112.1, read on the forward strand.
AAAAGAAAAATGGAATTGTCTGGTAAACATCTGGAACGTCCGTATTCTTTTTGGGGACAGATTGGATCAGCCGTAAAGGGCGGAGTAATAAAAGGTTTCGGTGGTCTTGAGAAATTACTTGGCGGGATGAAATCAGTATTACATAATGTATCACCTGTGATTAGAAAAGCATCGGGCTTATTTGGAGCGCTCATACAGAGATTTAAAACAGGAATCCCATTTATAAATAAGACGAAAGATTCATTTAATGGGATGAACTCATCTGGACGTGGCTTGTCCGGTATGCTGAAAACGCTGGGGATGACAGCGAGATTTATGTTCGCAAGTTTCCTCATTACTGGTGTACTTGGTGGAGCAACAGAAGGATTTCAGAATCTTGCACAATACAGTGATGAGGTCAATGACAGTCTTTCCTTATTGATGTCATCACTGACACAGTTGAAAAATGCGTTGACAGCAGCCTTTGCTCCAGTATTGAATATAGTCGCACCGATTCTGAATGTTTTGATACAGAAAGTGATTTCTGCAATCAATGTCTTAGGACAGTTTATGAGTGCACTTACTGGAAGCGGTACTTACATAAAGGCTGTGAAAGTGAACCAGGATTATGCTGCAAGCCTGGATGAGAATGCAGCAAGCGCAGGAAAAGCACAGAAAGCTAACAATGCTCTGCTGAAGACACTGATGGGATTTGACCAAATAAATAAAATGGATGAGGATACCAGTTCTTCGGATACTTCTGGAAGCGGTTCTTCTCTTGGTGGTTTATCGCCATCAGATATGTTTGAAACAGTAACTGTTGAAAACGGGATAAAAGGAATTGCCGACAGAATCAGGGAGTATATCAGATCAGAGGACTGGGCCGGTCTCGGTGCATATATTGCGGATGGTGTCAATGACGGTTTACATCGTATCTATGATGTGATCAGTTGGCAGAATGTGGCACCGAAAGTATTAAAATTCGTTAATGCTTTTACGGGAGTATTTAACAGTCTTGTGGATAATCTTGACTGGGATAAGCTGGGACGTACTGTCGGAGCTGGTATTAATACAATTGTCCGTACACTGAACTCTCTGATCGGCGGTATCAACTGGAAGAATCTCGGATTCAAATTTGCTACTGGTATCATGGGATTGATACAGGAAGTGGACTGGGACGAATTCGGTGAACTGATCGGAAATAAATTCAATATTATATGGAAAACGCTGTATGGTTTCTTTGATGGGCTTAATCCGGAAGTTTTGGGAGCAGAAGCCGCACGTTTTGTACGGAAAGCGTTTAATACGATAGATTTTGAAATGATAGCGGAGACATTAACATCCGGTATCAATACCTGTTTCGGTATTTTAGCGGCATTTATAGAAGAACAGCCATTTGAAGGGCTTTCTTTTAGATTGGCGACATTTTTGAATGATATGATAATGGGTGTTGACTGGGAGAATGCCGGAGCTACCATTGGTGGATTTGTGAAACTTGCTATTCAGGGAATTACTAACTTCATCTCAATGGCGGATTTTAAAGCATTAGGTGAAAAAGTTGGAAGCTTTCTTGCAGGAATGGACTGGGAAGGTATCATTCGTTCAGTTGGCAAGATGATATGGGAAGCTATAGAAGCAGCTATTGAATTTTATAAGAACAGTTATTCAGCGGCTCCTGTTGAAACAGCCATTATAACAGCACTTGGCCTTTTGAAATTTACTGGGTTAGGATCTTTATTAGGTCATACATTGTGGTCAAAGATAACTGGTTCCATTGCTGCACCAGCGACGACTAAGTTGTTTAGAAATAAGATTTCAAAACAGGTAACAGAAACTGTTACAGAGGCTGTGAAGAATGTCGATGTATCTAGTGTGGAAAAGGCGGGAACCAGTATATGGTCTGCGTTATTTAAAGGATTCAAACCAGCATTGGTAGAAGCTGGTGTTCTGGTCGGAATTGCTGGTCTGGGAATTAAATTGCAAGAAGTTGTTGACGCTGCGAAAGGCGGGAACGGGGAGCTTTCTGATTTCGGAGGATTGCTGGATAGTATATCTAATGATTCTGCACCACCATTAGCAACAGAATTATTTGAAATAAAAGAAATACTAGAAGACGAAAATGCCGAAATTAGTACGATCAAAACCAGCTTGACCGAATTCTTCCAGGCTAAGGGTATCAGCTCAGACCAATTGCTTACCATGATCAATAACGTTGGCGGCAGTATCAATCTTACTACAGAACAGATGGAGATTATGTATGAAGTTGCCAGTAAACTTCCAGAAGCCGGGCAGATGTCTGAGGAAGCTTTTACAGGACTGAAAGATTCTTTGTATCTGCTTCAGGAAGAAATGGGGCTGGGTACAGAAACGATGACTTCTCTTCTGGGAGTACTCGATCAACAGTACAACAGTGGGATGACAGCCCAGGAAGCGTGGAAAGCATTAACAGAGCAGATGGGAATAATGTCTCTGTCAATTGATGAAGTAAATGAGATATTAGGAATTGACTTTATTAAAGGTTTGGAAGGTGCATCTACGGCAACTTCGGGTATGGCAACTACGGTTAGTGAAGAAATGGCAAATGCAGTATCTTCCGTAGCCTCTTCATCGAAAAGTATGAAGAATGATGTTACGGATGCATTTGGCTCTGTAGCAGATACATCTGATGAGAAATGGGGAGATTCTGACAGCAGCGTAGTAGATGCATTGAATTCCATGAAAGCGGCTTCATCAGAAAAGATGCGTCAGATATTCCTGAATGTACAGTCATATACGAATTCTATTTGGAACATTACAGCGAATAACTGGGATGCGATATCGAAGAAGATATCCTTAGTTATGGATGATATCAATCTTGATATCTCAGAAAAACTGAATGCGACAAGTGGATTGTTCGGAGAATTTGGAAACAAAGTTGCGGATAAACTTGGAAACCTCTATTCTGTTGGGAAAAATGCTGCACAGGCGTTTGCAGATGGTTTCCGTTCAGTTTATATTCCAACACCACATCTACAGACATCCTCATGGACAAAGCATTATACAAATGCTGAAAGAACGTCCTGGTATTCCACACCAAATTACAGTGTGAAATGGTATGCAGGAGGGGGATTCCCAGCAATGGGCGAAATGTTTATTGCGAATGAAGACGGACCTGAGCTGATCGGTAAGATGGGAAGACGGAATGTAGTAGCTAATAACAGTCAGATTGTATCCGGTATAAAAGCCGGTGTATATGAAGCAATGAAAGAAGCTTTATCTACTAAAGAAGGTAATGGTGGTAAGAATAACGAGATTGTGATCGTACTGGAAGGAGATGCAAAAGGATTATTTAAAGTAATCAGGAAAGAAGGTCAAAACTTCCAGAAGTCCACAGGTAAACCAGTATTTAATTAGGAGGTGATATTGTGGCAGAAACGATTGTAAATGATGTCTTAGTGATCGATGGTGTCACAATGCCTCCTTTAAAAAAAGAAGGTCTTGTGATAACCAAGAACAAGATATGGTCAAAGAATACAGGCAGGGTAGCAAATGGGGATATGGTAGGTGACCTGATAGCAGTGAAATATACTTTAGACTGTGAGTGGCCGCCTTTAAGTGCAGAGCAGGCAAAGATTGTAGATAATGCAATCGAACCTGCTTTTTTCAATGCTTCTTTTCTAGACCCTGCCACAAATACAGTAGTAACGAAGCGGTTTTATGCCGGAAGTCCTACATATCCGGTTTACAGTTATGTATCCGGAATTAAGACATATGCAGGTGTAAAGGTAACTATCATTCAGAAATAGGAGGAAAAAACATGGCATTACAGGGAAAAACAGCCACAACATTTACATATTATTCAGTGATTAATGGAAAAAATGTTGTATATTTCCATGCACAGATTCCTGTAACAGGAAAAAGCACTTTCTCAGTGCAGATTCAGGATCAGGCATTATATGAAGCGAATAAAGCGGAATGTAGAGCTGATGAAGATAAGTTTAGAAAACTTGTCCGTGAGAAGGAAGATGAAAGAGATTCAGCACTAAAAGCAGAGGAGGTTCAAAATGAAGATAACTAATCAGCAGATGGTTAATTTCGTAAATATGGTAAGTGGCCATAAAGGAAAAAGTGGAATCATTGAAAAAAATATTCCAATGAAATTATTCAGTGCGTTAGATCTGAATGTGAAAGCATTGTTACCGGCAGCAGAGACATATAACAAACAGCGTAATGAGTGCAACGATGCGGATGCACTTACTGAACTTTTAAAAATTGAGGTAGAAGCAGTGATTCAGACAGTACCAGAGGAAATCTTTGAACGAATGGATGAGTCCGATAAGTTTGATGCTCTTACAGGCAGTGAATATAGTGCACTGCAGTTTATGATTACAAAATAATGGGAGGTGGTTCTGTTGTATGAATCAACTCATGCATTCGGGGAATTGATACAGCAGGATTCCCGAACATTCCAGGCTTTCATTACGCTTGGAGAAAATTTTATAACAGATGGTATCAAGTCCATCAAATTCAGCGGCGGTTCCAATAGTGAGGATGATTTCTCCATTGGTTCTGCCGTTTCTCAATATGTGGAGATTTCCATTGAAAATACTGGGGTTCAGTTTGAAGGAAAAGAATTTTATCTGCAAATAGGCATGCTGGTGAATAATATACCGGAATATGTTCCGATGGGATATTTTACAGCAGAGAAGCCGGCAGCAGATGAGGAACTGATCATATTCACAGCCAGAGACCGTATGGCGAAGATGGACAAAGTTTGTTCATTAAATCTTCCGGATAATACCGATACGATAGAAGTATTGCAGACGATCGGGACACTCAGAGGAGTTCCGATAATAACTACGGATTTAACAGCAATCCCTATGAAAAATCCAAAAGGCTATACATACAGACAAGTTCTTTCATTGATTGCCCAGATGCATGGTGGATTTGCTATCTGTAACCGACTGGGACAGATAGAAATCAGGACCTATGCAGATTCAGAATACACGGTAGGACCTGGACGATATTGGGGGAGTTTCACACACAATGATTTTCCATTTGTAGTAGAAAGATTCATCTGTACTACAGGAGAAACAGACGAATCCGGAAATGTAATTTCTATATCTGCAGGTGATGGTGCAAGAGGGTTCTCTTTTTCCAATGAGTTTATGACACAGTCAATTCTTGATGAAGTCTGGGAAAAACTCAAAAATTTCACATATATGCCTGGAACAGTTAGGTTTCTCGGAGATCCGCGCATTGATTCATGGGATATTCTTACAATCATTGACCGTGAAGGTAATGAATACCGTGTGCCAGCAATGAAATTAAACCACGAGTATGATGGTGGTTTTACAACTACGATTGAAGCTGTAGGAAAGTCTGAAGAGGAACAGGAAGAAGATTTTAAAGGGCCATTATCACAACAGATAGAACAAATGGCGGTGGAATTGGTACTTGCTAATAAAGCAATTGTGAATAAACTGGATGCCGAATTTGCAGCGATTACATATGCAACAATCGCAAATCTGGATGCAGTGAACGCTAATGTAGAAAATCTGAATGCAGATTATGCAGCTTTTAAAGAAGCACATATTTTGGAATTGGATGCAGCAGTTGCGGATATTGATATCCTGAATGCGGATATGGCAAATTTGAAAACATTCCTTGCCGGCAATGGAGCAGCAGGTGACTTTCAGGTTATCCATCTGACCACAGAGAATGCAGTTCTTGATTCAGCATTAGTACGTGTTGCAGTCATGGAATCTGTATCAGTGAATGATCTGTTGGCAGGTACTATCAGTACAGATAGATTTCGAATAGCTTCGGACGATGGAGAGATTTCCATTGAAGGTGCTACCCAGCAGTGGAGAGATGAGAATGGGGTAATCCGGATGCAGGCTGGCAGAGATGCAAACGGCGATTTTACATTCGCACTGTTTGATGCAACAGGAGAAGGAATCCTGATTGATCATACGGGAGTCCAGGAGGGAGCTATTGCAGATGGTGTTATTGTGAATTCCATGGTGTCAGATGCAGCGAATATCGATGCATCTAAGCTCGATATAGCCAGTTTATTCCGTGAAATGAATGGCAGCAGTGAAATCCTCTATGCATCACGAATTTATTTGGATACGGAAGGACAGACACTGATACAGGCGTATTCACAGATGATATCAGATATTTTGAGCACGGAAAGTCGTGTGACAAATATCGAATCAGGGATTGATGGTGTAAGGATTAACATATCTGATTTGCAAACAGATTTAAGCGAACTGACAGATAACACATTGCTTTATAACGTAAAGTATCAGGACAATGGAGATGGCACAATAACACTTACCGCACAAGTTTTTAAAGACGGCAAAAATGTTGCTGAATCTTATCCGGAGAGCTGGTTCACCTGGAGAAAAAGAACAGAGGATGAAGAAATCTATCTTGGGTATGGTTATAGCATTACAGTAAATACAGATGACTATGAATTTGGAGGAGTCTGCGTAGGCAGATTTACTACATATGAAATAGGATATTTGACAACACGTTCCGGAAGACGTCTGAAAACACGATCCGGAAAATACATCACTGTATGGAGGGAGAGTGCGTGATATGGCAGACGATATTAATATAATTGAACTTCCGGCGGATTCGGTACCGGATGAGACTGATCAGCTGCTATTGATAGGCAGTACAGAAGAAAAACTGATCTATTTTAAAAAATTGGCGGATGCGATTCTTAATGAATTGACATCAAAAACTTATACATCGGATGTTGGAACGAAGACATTGATAGAAGCAATTAATTCGCTAAATGGTAATAAAGTTGATAAAAACGGAATCACTTTGGATAAGAGTACAGATGGTTTAATTTACATTTTTATTAACGGTAAAGCAGTCGGAAATGGTGTGGAAGTAACTGGTGAGATTATCGAAGGTGATGTTGTTGGAACACTTGATGAAAACAATAATATTCTGTTAAGTGGCAATCTTGCTAATGGAACTTATACATTAAAGTATGAAAATGAGGATGGTACTTATACAGAAGTTGGTACAATTGAAATTGGAGAGATTGTGGCTGAACCTACAAACCTTTTCGTAGTTGGTGGCGATGGCTATATCTTGAATGGACGTTGTAGTTCTACAGGTGCAAACAGAGCAGATTCTAATGGTTTAATAGTTTCAAATTATATTGATATCAAAAACGGTGATACCGTATATATTAAAAATGCTACAATATATCAGTCCTCAAGTTGTTATACTGGTATCAAACTCACGGATAGTAGTACCATAGGTGTATTCCCTAATAGTTCAGAATATATCAAAAATTATTCTGAATCAGGTGGTATCACACAGTTTACCATCAATAAAGAAGATGCGGATTATATTAGAATTTGTTTATCTATATCATATGGTAACGAAATTACTGATTCTGATGTTACAAATGCGGGCATTATCATTACAGTAAATGAGCCATTATCGTAAGGTGGTGACACTATGAAAATAGGAATTACTAAACTTTTACCAGAGAATTTTGTACCATCAAAGGTTACAAATCTTGCGATATTCGACAACAATGGAAACAAAATTTGTGATGTTGATATATCAAAAATGCAATTACCAAATCTTGGCACGAAGTTATATTCTTTTGGGTTGTTAAGTGATATTCACATGAGTATATGGAGTGGCGATATTGACAACGTTGCAACTTATGAAACAGTATTAGCATATCTTGATAAACAGGGGTGTGACTTTGTTTGTGTTTGCGGTGATTTAACTAACACAGGTTTTCATGCATATGAAGATGATGCAACAATCAACGAGGTTAACTGGTACGATGAAGCACAATTCGCTCACTATAAGCGAATAAACAAACTTCATCCGAATATGCCTGTTTACGGGATATGTGGAAATCATGAGGGGTATGTAAAACCTATTACGGAAAATCTTACCGAATTGGAAGAATTTACGGGAAACGGATTAACCTACACGATAACTCAAGGGGAAGATTTATTTATTTTTATTGGACAGACATCACCGAACAGACCAATGAGCCAAGAACAGTTCGCTTGGCTTGGAGAAATGTTGGAAGCAAATAAAGATAGACGATGTTTTGTTTTTATTCACCCGTTTATTGATGCGAGTGATAGTGGAAATCCACTTCGATTACACGCAATACCGCTGTTTGATTATGCCAGCGTGACGAATGACGGTTATAGCAAAAGTACATTCGCAAATCTGATGGCAAATTATCCAAATGTAATAGTTTTTCATGGACATTCGCATATGCGATTTGAAAATCAAGAAAGCGTAAGCAATGCCAATTATTCAACGGCACTTGGATTTAAGTCGGCACACGTTCCATCCACGGCTTACTGTCGTGATATCCGAAGTGGGTCGATTGTTAAACAAGAAATTGCACAGGGATATATTGTTGATGTTTACGAAAATAATATTGTATTGAAAGGATATGATTTTACAGCGAATAGTCTTGTGCCAATAGCTCAGTATTGTATCAACACAACTTTAAAACTAGCTTAGAAAAGGAAATAAAATAGAACATAAAAGTTATTTTGCTATTTTGTATAACAACTTGGACATTATCGAAGCACCTTCCAAC
>JAFTVH010000113.1 GCA_017465845.1 Lachnospiraceae bacterium
AAAATGAATACGATAGTGATAGTGTTGATATGTTGTGTAGAAGGACTGGCAGTATTATACCTTCTGATGATAATGCCGAGAATGATGCATAAGGCAGATGATTTACCTTTTCGTAAAGTACTGTATGCACACCGGGGACTCTATGACAATGATTCCCGGGCACCGGAGAATTCTATGGCAGCTTTTAAGAAAGCTGTGGAGGGCGGTTATGGAATCGAACTGGATGTGCAGTTGACGAAAGATAAGATTCCTGTAGTGTTTCACGATTATACCTTAAAAAGAGTCTGTGGTGTTGAAGGAAAAGTGTGCGATTATACCTTTGAAGAATTGCAGGAGTTTAAGCTTTGCCAATCAGGTGAGAAGATTCCGCGTTTTGAGGATGTGCTCACACTGGTTGATGGAAAAGTTCCATTGATTATTGAATATAAAATAGAAGCAGTAGATACTTCCGTATGTACCCTGGCTGATCAGATGCTTCAGAAATATAATGGACTTTACTGTATAGAGTCTTTCAATCCGCTGGCATTAGTATGGTATCGCCGGAATCATCCGCAAATCATGCGTGGACAGTTGTCAGATGCTTTTTGGTCCAGAAAAGAATTGAAAGGCATCCTGTATATGATATTAGAAAAGCTGCTTCTGAATTTCCTGACGAAACCGGACTTTGTGGCATATAACCATAAAGAAGAGAAGCAGCTTTCCAGAAGACTGTGCCGTAGTCTGTACCGCAATACAGCGGTTGCCTGGACCATTATGAGTGAAGAGGATTTAAAGGCAGCCCGCGATAATTTTGATATGTTCATATTTGACAGCTTTATTCCAAAAGGCGGAAGTCGGGCATAGAGCGGTCTGCATGTTTGGAATGTAACTGCTTTCATAAAAAAGTACAACACAAAAGGGAGAAAATATCAAAGTTTTTTTGGTGAATTTCAACGAAATTTCAATGTATGACAAAAAATTATCAAAATCCGCTTGATATTCTTTTCGTCAGTTGCTACAATAGGAACATGGATGCAGTGCAGTCTCTTCGCCCAAGCGGAGGGATGGCATTCTTTGTGTGGGTGGATTTGAAGTACATATTATGTATTTTGGGTCAGGGTTAATCAACACATAACATTTTGTCATTAAAATTTATAAGGAGACAAAAAGCATGAGAAAATGGGTTTACAAATTTAAAGAAGGAAGCGCAGACATGAGAAATCTGCTTGGTGGTAAAGGTGCCAACCTTGCAGAAATGACCAACCTGGGTCTTCCTATTCCTCAGGGTTTCACTGTAACCACTGAAGCTTGTACCGATTACTATGATAACGGCAAGCAGATTTCTGACGAGATCCAGCAGCAGATTTTCGAGAACCTGGCTGATCTGGAAGCACTGATGGGCAAGAAGTTCGGTGATACCGAAGATCCCTTGCTTGTATCTGTTCGTTCCGGTGCAAGAGCATCTATGCCTGGTATGATGGATACCATTCTGAACCTGGGTCTGAACGATGTGGCTGTAGAAGGTTTCGCTAAGAAGACAGGCAATCCCAGATTTGCATATGATTCCTATCGTCGTTTCATCCAGATGTATTCTGGCGTAGTTATGGAAGTTCCTAAGTCCTTTTTTGAGAAGATTATCGATGAGATGAAAGAAGAGAAGGGCGTTCACTACGATACCGAACTGACCGCTGATGATCTGAAAGAGCTGGCTGAAAAGTTCAAAGCTGTTTATAAAGAGGCTATGAAGGGTGAAGAGTTCCCTCAGGATCCCAGAGAGCAGTTGATGGGTGCTGTTAAGGCAGTATTCCGTTCTTGGGACAACCCTCGTGCTATCGTTTACAGACGTATGAACGATATCCCCGGTGACTGGGGTACCGCTGTAAACGTACAGTGCATGGTATTCGGTAACAAGGGTGAGACATCCGGAACCGGTGTTGCATTTACCCGTAACCCTTCCACCGGTGAAAAGGGTATCTATGGTGAGTACCTGATCAATGCACAGGGTGAAGACGTAGTTGCAGGTGTTCGTACTCCTCAGCCTATTTCCAAGCTGGCAGAAGATCTGCCTGAGTGCTACAAGGAGTTCATGGCAATCGCTAATAAGCTGGAAGAGCATTATCGTGATATGCAGGATATGGAATTTACCATCGAAGAAGGCAAGCTGTACTTCCTGCAGACCAGAAATGGTAAGAGAACTGCTCCGGCAGCTATCAATATCGCATGTGATCTGGTTGATGAAGGCAAGATCACTCCTGAAGAAGCAGTACTTCGTATCGAAGCTAAGTCTCTGGATCAGTTACTGCATCCTACTTTTGATGCAGCAGCTCTGAAGGCTGGCGAAGTTATCGGTTCCGCACTTCCTGCATCTCCCGGTGCAGCAGCTGGTAAAGTATACTTCACCGCTGATGAAGCTAAGGCAGCTGGTAAGGGTGGCCGTGGTGAAAGAGTTATCCTGGTTCGTCTTGAGACCTCTCCTGAAGATATCGAGGGTATGCATGCAGCTGAAGGTATCCTGACCGTTCGTGGTGGTATGACCTCTCACGCAGCAGTAGTTGCTCGTGGTATGGGTACTTGCTGTGTATCCGGTTGTGGCGAAATCAAGATCGACGAAGAAGCTAAGGTATTCTCTCTTGGCGGATATGAGTTCCATGAAGGAGATTACATCTCTCTGGATGGTACTACCGGTAAGATCTATAAGGGAGACATCAAGACTGTTGAAGCTTCTGTAGGCGGTAACTTTGGTCGTATCATGGCTTGGGCTGACCAGTTCAGAACCCTGAAGGTTCGTACCAATGCTGATACACCTGCTGATACAATCAACGCAGTTAAGCTGGGTGCTGAAGGTATCGGTCTGTGCCGTACCGAGCATATGTTCTTCGGCGAAGAGAGAATTCCTAAGTTCAGAAGAATGATCCTTTCTGATACTGTAGAAGCAAGAGAAGAAGCTCTGAAAGCAATCGGTGAGTTCCAGAAGGCAGACTTCAAGGCTATGTATGAGGCTCTTGAGGGCAGACCTATGACCGTTCGTTATCTGGATCCGCCTCTTCATGAGTTCGTTCCTACTGAAGAAGAGGACATCAAGGCTCTGGCAGAAGATATGGGCTTAACCGTAGCTGATGTTAAGGCTAAATGTGATGCTCTTCACGAGTTCAACCCTATGATGGGTCACAGAGGATGCCGTCTGGCAGTTACTTATCCTGAAATCGCTAAGATGCAGACAAGAGCCGTTATGGAAGCTGCTATCGAAGTGAAGGAAGAGAAGGGCTACGACATCGTTCCTGAAATCATGATCCCTCTGGTAGGCGAGAAGAAAGAGCTGAAGTATGTTAAGGATGTTGTTGTAGAAGTTGCTGAAGCTGTTAAGGCTGAGAAGAACTCCGATATCCAGTACCACATCGGTACCATGATCGAGATTCCTCGTGCTGCTCTGACCGCTGATGCTATCGCAGAAGAAGCTGAGTTCTTCTCCTTCGGTACCAACGACCTGACCCAGATGACCTTCGGTTTCTCTCGTGATGACGCTGGTAAGTTCCTTGATTCTTACTATCAGGCTAAGATTTACGAGTCCGATCCTTTTGCAAGACTGGATCAGACCGGTGTTGGCCAGTTAGTACAGATGGCTGCAGAGAAAGGCCGCAAGACCCGTCCTAACATCAAGTTAGGTATCTGTGGTGAGCACGGCGGAGATCCTTCTTCCGTTGAGTTCTGCCATAAGGTAGGTCTGAACTATGTATCCTGCTCACCTTTCCGTGTGCCTATCGCACGTCTGGCAGCAGCTCAGGCAGCCCTGAACAATAAATAAGACTTGCTTTAGAATTGCCTGAGCTGCTTCAGCTCAAGGCAGTTCTGAACAATAAATATGACTGGTGTGAACCGGACTAAATAAAAACACCGCTTGTGGAGACGCAGGCGGTGTTTTCTCTTATGCAGGAAATAATAGGAATTACAGTTACACAAACCGGGCATTGGACACATGGAGAAAAAACTGTTTCAATTGACCAAAAAGAAACTCCAAAAAGCAAAAAATGATGATTTGACGAATATATATATTTGTTTACACCTGGCTATATCAGCCATGTAGAAAATAACCGCACAGCTATGTCACTTCGTCTTCTCACTTATTACGCAAAGCTCGCTGGCATATCTCTTGATTCCCTCGTGGGAAAGGTGGAGCCACAATATCAAGCTACAGCTTTGGATAAAGATTTAATGGAAAAGATTTCAAAAATGAGTACAGATAAAAAGATTAAACTTTTGAAAACTCTGGAATTGTGGGAAGAATGATTCCTAATTATAATGCTTTCAAACTATCTCAAAAGTGCAACAGCACCAACCACGGTGCTGCTGCCTTATATTTTTTGCCTCAGCGATTATTCCCCACCGGAAATCTCAGTGTAAACACACTGCCTTCCCCTTCCACACTGTCGATCTCTATCTCAAATACGTCTCCATACAACAGATTCATTCTGGTTACCACATTTTTGATGCCAATACTGTTCTTCAGGGGAACGCTCTCATTCAGTTCCGCTCTCAGCTGCTGCAAAATTTCCTGAGACATCCCTACCCCGTTATCTCTTACAGAAACAATACAAGACTCCCCGTCCAGGTGGCAGGATATAATAATCGTACTGTTCTCGTCCATATTTTCCGCCAGACCGTGAAAGATAGCATTTTCAGCGATGGGCTGAATGAACAGCTTGGGTACCTGGGTATGCAGTGTTTCATCGGCAATATCGTAGACCACATGCAAATTGCTGTCATAGCGCTCTTTCAGGATATCCATGTACATTCGGGTGAATTCCAGTTCGGTTTCCAGGGGGACAAGATCTGTTGATTCAATGGCATATCGAAGCAGGCGGCTTAAATTTAAGGTCAGCCTGGGAATTCTATGCTCATACCCGAGAGCTTCACTTTCCTGAATGTGGATCATGTTCAGGGTGTTAAACAGGAAATGTGGATTAATCTGGGACTGCAGCGCTAATAGCTTGGTCTGATTCAACAGATTTAATCTGGAACTCAGCTCGTCAGTCAGTACCTGGTTCTGCTGTACATAACCGGTAATCTGATCAGCAATGCATCTGATTTCACGGTCGCTGTACAGCTCAGAGGAAAGCACCTGCTGCGGCTCTGCGATTAATCTCATCAGATTGTGAATCGGTTTGACAGAGCGCATGCTGAACAGGAAAGCCAGCAGGAATACCACACAGAACAGCGCAGCCATCAGACCAACAGACAATGCTTTTGAGGAGGAAAGCCTTGAGGTATATTCCTGCAGATGTGTCACCATAACATAGCTCCAGGGATATTGTGAAGAGTGAATCTGGGTATAAGTGTATGGGTCATTTCCGGTGTCAACCAGGATCGTCAGTGAATCTACGTTTTCCTTAAAATGGGAGAGTTCCGGTATCAGGGAGATTGGCTCCGTGACATCTCTTTGAAGATTGCGGAATAGAATCCGGCTGTTATCCGATATCAGATAGACTCCCTGATAAGGGTCGCTTGCCAGCTCTTTCAGCTGAGATATTTCGCCCATGTTCAGATTGATGACGATGGCGGCCTGCTTCCCCTTAACATTATATTGTTTCATTATACTTAAGACATATGGATAGGCGTCATTCTTGGCACGGAAGAAAAGGCGGAAAGCTTCCGTGTCATCAGACATGTATGTATTATCTGATGTGTCCGCTTCGCCTGACAAGTACCGCATCCAATTGATATCACTGAAATAACCGGAAAAGTTTCTTTCTGTGGCAGTGATAATTGTGTCTGAACATTCGGCATACATGTAGATGGAATCTACAAAAGGAAAGCCGTTGACATAAGCTTTCAACAGCTGTTGTACCTGGCTGTAATAACCGTCATAGAGGCGGGTAGGATCTTCATAGGCAAAGAAAGCCTGAATCATGCTGTTGGTATCCAGGGAAGCGGCAATGTACCGCACATCCATCAGATGATTATCTACAGCCAGCGCGGTTTCTTCCAGACGATACCGGCTGGCGGCAGTAAATTCCTGCTTGATAATACTTCTGGACTGTGAGTAGAGAGCCAGGGCAAATATCAGGAAGAGAAAAGTCAAAATTCCCATCAGGCCAAAGAAGTTTTTCACAAACAGATGACTTTGTATAAGTCTTTTAATCAGTTCGAGTAAAAGGCTTCGGAATTGTCTAAACGTCCTCTTCTTCATGGCCATCCTCCATTTTTAAGATCTGTCTCCTGTATTCGGTAGGGTTATAGCCGCTGTACTGCCGAAAATTGATAAAAAAGCGGTTGCGGCTCTGGTACCCTACTTTCCTGGCAATATCGCCGACCTTCATATGAGTGCTCAAGAGCTCAGCAGCTTTCTGCATCCGTACGGTGGTCAGATAGTCGATAAAATTCAGACCTGTCTTTTGCTTGAAGAAACGACTGAAATAGGCTGAAGAGAGAAATACAGCGTCAGCGACATCCTCACGAGTCAGGTCTTCGGCATAATGTGCTTGGATGTAGGACATGGCTTTCTGGATAATGAGATCGTCATTCGTTTCAGAGGCACCGTTACTTGCGGCAGGGGAAACGTTTTCAGACAATTGCTTCGATTCGGCAAGCTCACCATTTTGCAGAATATCCGTATCTTTGGAAGCATGAAAGGTCGCCGGTTCCTCAAGATTGGAAAAAACAGTCTGCACCTGTAAAACGCAGGAAAAATGAAGGAGATCGTACAGTACGTTATCCAACATTTCCGGAGAAAAATCAGGGAGCCTGCCCTCTGATAAAACAATAAAGTAGTATCGCATACCGCTGCGGAACAGATGAAAGCAGCGGTATTCGGTGAGCGCCATACGGAGTGTGTTTAAGAGAGCTACAGCCAATTGCTCTTTGCCATATTTCCACTGAGTCAGGGCGTCATTCTTTTCAATGGTAATTGTCAGCAGGCAGCCATGGTAGTCTGAGAGCTTTCCGTTGAAGGGCAGATTGACGAATCGCTGCTGCAGCTCTTCATTATTGTGAATCATTCCTCCGATCAGGTCTGTGAAAAATAATTGTATATCTTCTTCCTGAAGACCTGTATCAATATGTAGAGCATCAAGCTTCTCTTTTGCCTGCAGAAGATTCCGGGAAAGCTCGGCAAAATCCAGTGGCTTCAAAAGATAAGTGGATACTCCATAGCTGATTGCACGTCTTGCGTATTCAAATTCACTGTATCCGCTGATGATCATGATGGTTATACCGGGGAACTTGCGGAAAATTTGCTCCGCAAGGGCGAGCCCGTCCATATTGGGCATACGGATATCGGTGATCACGATATTGACAGAATGGCTGCACAGAAAGCTCAGGGCGTCAGCACCGTTAGAGAAGACTCCGGCTATACTGAATTCGGGATGTGTCCTGCGGATGTATCCGCTGATCGCCATTCGTGTGATATTTTCATCATCTACTATTATTAAAGAATACATGTAACTCCTCCGGGGCTAAAATTTGATACAGCAGTAATCTCATGTAAAGTATGTGGTGCAATGATACAGGCATTTTCCACGACAAAATTTTTGAGCGTGAAGCGGCAGCAGCATAGCTGCCGGATTCTGAAATTTATTTTAACATAGCAGCATGTTTCTTTCAACTGTGCCGGATACAAACAGATACCAATGGCACAAAAGGATACTTTGGCCGGAAAAGCATATTTTTTTTGAGCACAGAGAGGTGGCGTATGTCACAAAACATCACTGGAAAGGATGTCCTGAATATTGGTATAATCTTTCATGTAAGAAAGAAAGCGGGTCCGGCACGCAGATAGGAGTGTACATGAGAGAAAAAATTAAAAAAGGAAATGCACCCAGCAAGGTGGCACGCAAAGAGACTTTTCACTTAAACCTGATGGTGCTTCCGGGAGTTATTTTATTCATTATTTTCAATTATCTTCCCATGTTTGGAATTATTATTGCATTTAAAAATTATAATCCAAACCTTGGTATATTGGGAAGTCCCTGGTGCGGACTTGACAATTTTAAATTCTTTTTCACTTCCCAGGATGCTTCCAGAGTAATCGGTAACACGGTTATGTATAGCGTTGTATTTCTGGCTGTGGATTTGATTGCAGGAGTAGGACTGGCCCTGATGTTCTACAATCTGCGTTCCGGGAAAGCACTGAAATTCTACAATACAGTGGTCATTCTTCCACGGTTCCTGTCAGCGGTTATCGTAGCATTTATTGTATATATTATATTGAATCCCTCCTATGGACTGGCGAATCAGCTGTTGACAGCTTTGGGTTTCAGTAAAGTACAATGGTATATGAAACCCCAATACTGGCCGGTAATCCTAACGGTCACTCATGTATGGCAGACGGTGGGAATGAATAGTATCATTTATTACGCGTCCCTGATGGGGCTGGATGAGAATTTGTTGGAGGCGGCTGCCCTGGATGGTGCAAATAAATGGAAGCAGACTCGGCATGTGGTTATTCCCCATTTGGTTCCGGTTATGGTAATTAACACAATTCTTGCGATTGGACATTTGTTCTCAGGTGATTTCGGTTTATTTTATCAGGTGCCTAAGGATGTAGGAATGTTGTATCCCGCTACAGATATTATTAACACCTACACTTTTCGCGCTCTGCAGAACGGCTCACTGGAGAAGTCCACGGCAGTAGGCTTGTTCCAGTCTCTGATGGGTCTGATTCTGGTAACGCTGACCAATGCCGTTGTCCGCAGGATCAGCTCGGACAACAGCTTATTCTAGGAGGTAGAAGCAATGCGCAAAAAAAAGAAATTCCCTTTAGGACAGGCAGCTTTGCATGTACTGTTTCTGATAATGACCATAACATACATAGTTCCGTTTTTAATGGTAATATCCGTATCCTTTACGGATGAGAAAGCTCTGGTCAGAGAGGGATACCATTTGATTCCCAGTGAGTTTTCAACGGCAGCGTATCGGATGGTATTCAGTGACCCCACACAGTTATTGAATTCCTATGGAACAACCATCATTTTTACCGCAATAGCTACTTTTCTGGCGGTATTGATTATGGGAATTATGGCTTATCCCTTATCAAGGCCTCATTATCGTTTTAAAGGACCGGTGACATTCCTGGTATTTTTTACTATGCTGTTCAGCGGAGGCATGGTACCGTCCTACCTGTTGATTGTTAAATATTTGCATTTGAACAATACTATATGGGTGTATATTTTGCCGGGGCTGGTTTCGGCCTATAATCTGATTGTTATCCGCACTAATTATAAAAGCCTTCCCGGGGAGTTGATAGAGGCGGCTAAGATAGACGGAGCAAGCGAGCTGTACATCTGCTTTAAAATAGTGATGCCTCTGTGTAAGCCTGTGCTTGCAAGTATCGGCTTCCTGTTCCTGGTAAACAAGTGGAATGACTGGAATACTTCCCTTTTGTATATTACGGATCCAAAGCTGTATTCCTTGCAGTATTTATTGCAGAAAATTTTAAAGGAGTCAGAATTCTTAATGCAGCTGGCTGAAACCGGGCAATTAATGGGCGGAGAGGTATTTCCCACGGAAAGCTTCCGATATGCGATGGCTATGGTAGCGGCAGGACCGGTGCTTGTTGTGTTTCCTTTTTTCCAGAAGTATTTTGCCAAGGGAATGACACTGGGCAGCGTCAAGGGCTGATTGGTGGGAAAAACACATTTTTAACATGACTCTTATGAGTAAACAACTTATATAAAGAAAAGGAGAAAACGATTATGAAGAAAGCAAGCAAATGGCTGGCACTGGCACTTTCAGCAGCAATTCTTACAGGACTGACTGCATGCGGCAGCGCTCAAAAAGAGGAAAGTGTATCGACTGCTGCTTCCACAGAAAGCAGTGTATCCGGAGCGAAAGAATCGGAGAGTAAAGAAGCGGTTTCCGAGGAGCCTGTTACTCTGGAATGGTGGTACAGAGGAAACGGTATCCAAAAGGATACGGAACTGGTGGAGGAAGCATTTAACGAGCTTCTTAAGACGTATCCCGGCATGGAGAATGTCACAGTGAACTTTAATTGCTATACCGGTGCAGAATACAAGAATGCTGTTGTTCTGGCGCAATCTGCAGGGCAACAGATAGATATTTTGAACACAGTAAGTATTTCGTTTGCTGAAGAGGTGGAGAAAGGTACTTACATTGCATTGGATGATATGCTGGCCGAGAATGGGGCTTTGAAGCAGGAGCTTCCGGAGTGGCTGTGGGATCTGGGAAGTATTGATGGTTCTACTTACATTGTTCCTAATTATCAGACAGCTGCTACGCGGATGTATTTTATTACACCGAAGGAATATATGGACAAGTACAGTGATATTGACGCTATGAGAGAGCTGTTTCTGAGGAAAGACCGTACAGTGGAAGAGGTAGCTTCCATGCTGGAGGAGTATCTTTTGGCGGTACGCGAAGGCGAAGGTGATACGAAATATATGTATCCGCTGGGGCAGACATATACAGGTTCTAATGGTTATACCAAAAGGTATGATTTAGTCGGTCCCCTTATGAAAGCCGATGGCAGTAATACATTGGAATATATGTATTTAACTGATGAAGCTAAAGAAGCTTATGCAATTTCCGGGGAATGGTATGAGAAGGGATATATTCATCCTGATATTCTGACGATTAATCAAAATGATTTTTGTAGTGGCAATATGTTGAATGAAGTTTCATATATTTACAGCATAAACAATCAGATGGGAGATGAAGAGAAAGTTTCAAAGTACTATACTGATACATGGGGCATTGAAGTGTATGCAATTCCACTTATAGAAAATTATTATATTACAAATACCTGGGGAGCCGGTGGCAATGGCATTACTGCCACATGTGAACATCCGGATAAAGCATTGCGTCTGATTGAACTGATGACTACGGAAGAAGGTATTGAATTATACAATATGATGGTATATGGTCTGGAAGGAACTCATTATGAGAAGATAGATGATACTCATATTAAAACCTTGGAATATAATGGCAGCCAGGGAGGGGTAGACACTTCCTATGCTGCAATGAAATGGATTATCGGTAATACATTCCATGCGTACCTGAACCAGGGATGCAGGGAGGAAGAGAATGAGCTGGCGCTCGAAATTATTGAAAATCCGAACAATTCTTTTTCAAATCTGATGGGATTTGTGGCTAAAACAGAAAAAGTGCAGACGCAGGTAGAGCAGGTAAGTGCTATCACTAGAGAATATGCTGATGCAATAAGATGCGGTGTCTACGGAGCAGATTGGGAAGCAGCATATGATGAATATGTGGAAAAGCTGAACACTGCCGGTCTGCAGGATATTATTGATGAGCTGCAGGGACAGGTGGATGCTTTCCTTGCTAAATAAATAACTGGGTTGATAAGAGGAGCTGTCACTGGTGTGGCAGCTCTTTATAAGGGAGAATGTATACATGGAAAGAATTGCAGAAACTTTAAGCACACCTGTTACACACGAATGTGATGTGTTGGTAGCAGGAGGTGGCGTGGCGGGAATTGCAGCGGCACTTTCAGCTGCCAGGCAGGGCTCCAGGGTTATTCTGCTGGAGAAGCAGTTTATGCTGGGAGGCCTGGCTACTGCAGGTCTGGTGACGATCTATTTGCCATTGTGTGACGGAAAGGGGCATCAGATCAGCTTCGGCATAGCAGAAGAATTGCTGCGTCTGTCCGTTCAATATGGATATGAAAAGGATTATCCCACTGCCTGGCTTGAGGGTGGCAGTTTAGAGGAAAAGACACAGCAGCGATTTCAGGTCAGATATAATGCACAGCTGTTTGCTATGACGGCAGAGCAACTGCTGCTCAAGGAAGGTGTGACCATCCTGTACGGCACCTCTGCCTGCAGTGTGGCAATGGCTGACAAAGTGGATGTGGCAAATGATAAAATCACAGCGGTTATCGTGGAGAATAAATCCGGCAGAACTGCCATAAAGGTTAAATCGGTCATTGATGCCACAGGAGATGCGGACATCTGTGCAATGGCGGGAGTTGAGACTGCTCTTTTCGGTCCGGGAAATATTCTTGCTGCATGGCATTATTGCGAAAACGGAAGAGGTTATGATCTTTGCATGCTGGGTTATGCGGAGATTCCGGAGGAAGACAGAACAGAGGAGACGAAAACTTTGATAGCCAGAAGATTCCGGGGGGTGGACGGACAGGAACTCAGTGAAATGATGCAGCTTACCCATGAGAGAATCCTTGAGGAAGTGGTCAGGAAAAAACAGGAAAATCCTGCATATATGCCGGTTACCATTGCTACAATCCCCCAGATCAGGATGACCAGAAGAATCGTGGGTGGCTATACTATGGAAACTTCTGATGAAAGGAAAGACTTTGAGGACAGTGTAGGTATGATCAGTAACTGGAAGAAGAGAGGACCTGTCTATGAGGTTCCTTATCGTGCATTGTACAGCGCGAAAGTGAAGAATCTGATCACTGCAGGAAGAAATATTTCCGCCGGCGATGCTATGTGGGATGTAACCCGTGTGATTCCTGCCTGTGCGGTGACCGGAGAGGCAGCAGGAGTGGCAGCTTCCATGACAGATGATTTTGCAGCACTGGATACAGCCAGACTACAGGAGAAGCTGATGGATTGCGGTGTGAAATTGTTTTACAGCCAGTTGTAAAACAGACAATAATCACAGCGTATGTACCTTATGAGAAGAAGCTGTGCAGGCAGACTGCCGGTATATTAGGAGTATGAATCATGAGAAAGAAAATAGACTTAAATGGAATTTGGGATTTTTGTCCGCTGTATGATGTGAAATGCGATATTTCTTTACCGGAAGTATGCCGGTATGAAGAAATAGTTGTTCCGTCAAGCTGGACAAGTGATGTATACAGATATCAAAGCTTCGATCCTTACAATGTTATGGAATATCCGGAGAAGTGGAATGAGGCCGATAGCGGAGTTTTGCGAAAAGTGTTTTATGTTGAAACAAAAGAAAATGAATCGGTATTTCTTCAAATCGAAAATGCAGCACAGCGTTCCGGTATATATATAAATGGCAAATTTGTATGCTGTTGGGAAGAAATCTACCTGCCTTTGAGAGTGGATATTACAGATTTTGTGAAAAAGGGAGAAAATGAACTCCAGGTGGTGTGTACAAGTTTTGAAAAATGTACCATTCCTTCCGGACAAGCGAAGACGACAGGGCTTACCGGTTCATGGTTTGGTAATAGGGCACGCGGTATCTGGAATAGTGTTTTTGTGGAAGTAATCAATCATATTCATGTCAGTGATGTAGCAATACGCACTTCAGTAAGGGAACATACCATAGAAGTGATCAGTACCGTTTCTCACGATTGCGAGAACGCGGAAGTGGCTGCAGATGTGTATGATGGTAAAGAAAAAGTATATTCGCTCAGTGGTAAGCCGGGGAGGTTAATCGGGAAGTGGAACGACCCCATTTATTGGGATACGGAAAATCCGCATCTTTATGTGCTGAAATTAAAGCTTTACGTGAATGGAGAAACTGTAGATGAAGTGACAGAACGATTTGGATTCAGGGAATTTTGGAATGATGGCACACAATTTATCCTGAACGGAACACCAATCAACTTAAGAGGCGATTCATGGCATTTCCGCGCTACTGTTCAGATGACAAAACAGTATGCATTGAATTGGTTTCAAATGTGTAAAAATAATGGCGTGAATTATATTCGTTTTCATGCAAATCCACATCCAAAGTTTTATCTGGATGCGGCAGATGAAGCAGGAATGCTGATTGTGGACGAAACTGCAATCCATGGCTCAGGAAAAGCGATGGATGCGGCAAACGAGATTTACTTGAAACGCTGCAAGGAACATGTGAAAAGATTAGTTCTGAGAGACAGGAATCATCCATGTGTCATTTTCTGGAGTCTGGAGAATGAAATGCGTTGGGTAGATGGACGGGATGTATACAAGCAGCATATTCCTGAAATGATAAAAAGTATGAATTTACTTGATCCTACAAGAAAGGTGTCTCTTGATGGCGATAATCGTCTGATATCATACGAAAATACGCAGTTGGAAAGCCTGCATTATAACATTGACGGCACAATTGAACAGTGGAGAAGAGAAAAGCCGTTAACCATCGGTGAACATGGTGGAATGTGGTATGTATGTCCACAGAATGCAAGTCAGTATGTGGGACTGAAAGCTTATGATGATTTTGAATCGTGTGCAATCGGTTTTGCAAAGAAGGAGAGATTGTTCCATGAGTATGCGAGAAGAATGGGTGTGTCAGGAATTTCCACATTTAACTTCGCCAATTATTTTACATACAGTATGCCGGATAAGGACATTTATTTCGAAGATGCACCATTTAAGAAAATACCCAAGAATTCTCTTACCATCAACAACGGCTATTTAAAGAATTATC
>JAFTVH010000114.1 GCA_017465845.1 Lachnospiraceae bacterium
AGCCGGGGAAGGGGACTTGCGTGGAGCTGATTTTTCAGAAATAGATATCCTGAAGGAAGAATGAAAAGATGCGAGCGCATTTTAAAGACACTTACCTGAAACGAATCCGCTCGTCTTACGGCTTCACACAAGCCGAACTTGCAAAACGCTCCGGGGTAACGCTCCGCTCCATCCAGATGTTTGAACAGCGGAACAAGGACATCAACAAAGCAAGTGCCGATGCCATTAACCGTATCTCCAAAGTCCTTGGCTGCAGCATGGAAAGTCTGATAGAGAAATAAGCAGCCTGACACCTTTTACATGCTCAGGCAACAAAGATAAAGCTGCAGGCCAGTCAACCTGCAGCAAATCTTTGTTTCTTCCATTAATAATGTATCTGTCCCTGGAGCCAGATGATCCCTTTAAATCGGCGACCGGCTTCCGGTTCCCCCAAAAGGTCCTCCCGGTTGATGCAAACATCGTATTGCATATCATTGCTTTCCAGCGTCATCCGGACGATTTCTTCTCCGGTAACGGTATTTCGGAATGTGGAATATTCTTTGATCTCACCCAAAACATTATACTGATCACATTCGATACCGTACGGCATAAAATACGTATCTACGATGGAAAGCACATCCTCTGTGGCGATCCGCTGGGAGATGATGGTATAAGTATCCATGTCCTCCATCGTAAGGTTTTCCATAGCCTCCTCATCACCATCTCTGGCAGCCTCGATCAACTGTGTGCGGTTACGGCTGGCCTCCTGCTCCACTTTTACCGCCTCTTTATCCTTCATGACCGGAAACAGGATCTTTCCCTCCCTGGCCAGACCGGATAGCGTCAACGGCTGATTTTTTCCGGTAAAATTATTTTTTCCGGATTCCAACAGATATTCCGAAGGTTTCTGAAGATAAAAAATCAATGTGATCCCGATCCGAAGATCATCACAGGCACCCGCAAAAGATTCTTTATCAGAATGGCGTTCCACGGTAACTTTTTCCTGTGTCGTGACTCCCAGTCCATGGAAAAACGGATAGTAGTACTCGCTGTGAAACTCCTGATCCTCATCAAACTGTCCGCAGACAGAGACGCCGAAATCACTGCCATAATATTTGGAAAACTCGATAAAAACGCCTTCCTCGTGATTTTCTACAGCAACCTTTTCATCATAATGCTCCATCACATCTTGCAGGATCTTCATCAGTTCTTTTCTCTTTTTCACCTTTGAAAATCCTACGGATCTCAGATAGTTGTGCACGAAAATCTCCTCTCCAAAAAATGATAAAACTTATTTTTCTTTCTTTTCAATCTTTGTCATACCGCCCATGTATGGCTGCAGAGCTGCCGGAATATTGACAGAACCGTCAGCATTCAAATTATTTTCCAGGAACGCGATCAGCATTCTCGGCGGTGCGACAACGGTATTATTTAAGGTATGTGCCAGATATTTTCTGCCATCCTCGCCATTGACACGGATCTTCAGACGGCGGGCCTGAGCATCTCCCAGATTCGAGCAGCTTCCTACTTCAAAATATTTTTTCTGTCTCGGAGACCATGCTTCCACATCGCAGGATTTCACCTTCAGATCCGCCAGGTCACCGGAGCAGCATTCCAGCGTACGTACCGGAATATCCAGAGAACGGAAAAGATCTACCGTGTTCTGCCACAGTTTCTCATACCACTGTTTGCTTTCTTCCGGCTTGCAGACAACGATCATTTCCTGTTTTTCAAACTGATGGATCCGGTAAACGCCTCTCTCCTCCAGGCCATGAGCGCCTTTTTCCTTACGGAAACAGGGAGAATAGCTGGTCAGAGTCAGGGGAAGCTGTTCCTCCGGAAGGATCTGATCAATAAATTTACCAATCATGGAATGCTCACTGGTTCCGATCAGGTACAGGTCTTCGCCCTCGATCTTGTACATCATGGCATCCATTTCCGCAAAACTCATAACGCCGGTCACTACATTGCTGCGGATCATAAAAGGCGGCACCACATAAGTAAATCCACGGCCGATCATGAAATCACGGGCATAGGCGATCACTGCGGAATGAAGTCTGGCAATGTCTCCCATCAGATAGTAAAATCCGTTTCCGGCCACTCTTCTGGCTGCATCCAGATCGATCCCGTTAAAGCTCTCCATAATCTCTGTATGATACGGAATTTCAAAATCCGGAACGACCGGTTCGCCAAAACGTTCGATCTCCACGTTTTCGCTGTCATCCTTACCGATCGGTACGGACGGGTCGATGATATTCGGGATGATCATCATCTTTTTCAGAAGCTCTTCTTCTACGATCCTTTCTCTCTCAGAAAGCTCATCGATCCGTTTACCAGATTCAGCAACCTGCTTTTTCACTTCCTCGGCTTCTTCCCGTTTTCCCTGTCCCATCAGGGCGCCGATCTGTTTGGAGATTTTATTTCTCTGTGCGCGCAGTGCTTCTACTTCCTGTTTGATCTCACGGTTTTCTTTGTCCAGAGCGATAACCTCATCTACCAGTTCCAGCTTGCTGTCCTGAAATTTGTTTCGGATATTCTGTTTTACGACCTCCGGATTTTCTCTTACAAATTTGATGTCTAACATTTTTTCATTTCCTCCTGAATTTTTATTCTTCGTTTCTTTTTATATTCTTCTATCATTGCCAGATTATATATAGACAAAAAACCCCATATCTTTATCTGCCCGACTAAACTAGCTCTATCTGTCGGTCTCTTTTCAAGAATTTCTTACTCCGTCCGCCACTTTTTCGAATTGCATCGGTCACTTTTAGTAAAATACTCAAAATAGACCGTCATCCTTATAAATTAAAATGCAGGTAATAAATCTCTATCTGAAAGCATAAGTATTGAAACGCATCAGGCGTTTCAATACCGGAACTGGCTTAACCCATCAAGGCATCTCCGTCGTCAGACGGATTATGCAGATTCTTTCTCTTCTCCAACTTCCGCAAGGTTAAAATTGACTGCCTTGCGAAGGGCTTCTACCTCCTCCTGACTCAACATCACATAGGACTCTCCTTTGACGATTTCCTTTAAATACAGGAAACAGTTATCCCGGCTATGAACCGCATTTAAAATCAGTCCCGTATTGCTTTTATCAAGAAGTGCAAGAGCGAAACTTAATTTTCCGCCTACATCATCAAACGCATCATACTTCTCCACACCATATTTACTGAAAAGAAGATTGTATTGCTTTTTGATGTATTTGATCGCCTGCTCGTGATCTTCCTTTGCCTCAAACAGATGATCGATCTGATTCAGCTTTCTGGAAAACTGTTTTTCCAGTGACGTACCGTCACTGCCCTTCATGAACATTTTATATTTTCGCTCCAGACGGCTCAGTCTCATATTATTTCTTACCACATTCAAAAGCAAGACAGCGATCAGAACCAGAAGGAGGATAATAATAAATGTATTTGTCCCCATTTCTTCTATAATACTCATCCCTAACCTCCGGTGACAGATGATATCGAATACCCAGCAGCAAGTTACAAAACGTTCTCACTGCTCAGGGAAATAATATTTACAGGTATTGAAACGCATATCCTTATGTGTTTCATAAAGTTAAATTTCAAGTGTTCACATTCTATCACGATTCTCTGATAGAATCAAACAAATCTAAAATTCTTTCCAGTTCATCCTGAGAATAATATTCGATCTCGATCTTTCCTTTATGATTTCTCTTTCTGCGGATAAAAACCTTTGTTCCGACGATACCTTTCAGCTTTTCCTCCAGACTCTCGTAGATTGCGTCATCGGTGGTACTTTTAGTGACCGGTTTTTTGGACTTTGATGGTTCTGTAAGGCGTTTTACCAGGATTTCCGTTTCACGAACACTTAATTTTTCATCAAAAAGCTTCATGGCTATCTCATACTGCATATCCGGATTTACGATCGCCAGTAATGCCCGCGCATGACCGGCAGAGATCATGTCATTGATAAGCATATCCTGCACACGCTCATCCAATTTCAGCAGACGAGTAGAATTAGCTACGGCCGTCCTGCTCCGGGACACTTTCTCAGCGACTTCATCCTGCTTTAAATGATATTCATCCATCAGCCGTTTGTAAGCCTGTGCTTCCTCAATCGGATTCAGGTCCTCTCTCTGAATATTTTCAATCAGGGATATTTCCACGATTTCCTGATCGCTAAACTCTTTTATGATGACCGGAACTTCTTTCAGTCCTGCCATTCTCGCAGCTCTCCAACGACGTTCTCCGGCGATGATTTCATAGTAGTTTTCGCCTTTATAGTCTTTTTTATTGGACACTAAAATTGGTTGGATAATACCGTACTGTTTAATGGACTCTGATAATTCTACCAAAGCATCTTCATCAAACCGCTTTCTTGGCTGTTCACGGTTTGGAGAAACCTTAGATATCTTTACCATTACTTCAGAACTGGATGAAGGGCTTTCCTGCTCTTCTTTTTTCGATGCTGCTTTACTCTTTTCTTTAGTTTCATGTTTTTCTGAGGCTTCTTTTTTATCTTTTACATTTTCCTCAGATTTTATATCCTTTTGTGATGCAGACTCTGTACTTTCTGTATTTTTCTGCTTTTCCGGAAAAAGAGCATCCAGGCCGCGTCCCAATCCTTTCTTTTTTACTGCCATTCATCTGTCCCCCTGTTGATTACTTCTTCTGCCAGTAAACGGTAGCTCTCCGCTCCAGTAGATTTTGGATCATAGATCGTGATAGGCTGTCCATAGCTTGGAGCCTCCGCCAGTCTGACATTTCTGGGAATAATTGTTTTATAGATATTCTGGTTAAGATTTTCCTTTACGTTTTCTACTACCTGAAGAGACAGATTCGTCCTGGCATCATACATAGTGAAAACAACACCTTCTATCTCCAGTTTATCATTCAGGCGATCTCTTACTAGATCTATCGTGCGGATCAACTGGGATAATCCTTCCAATGCGTAGTATTCGCACTGGATCGGGACTAGAACGGATGTCGCTGATGTTAGTGCATTTATTGTCAACATATTCAGAGATGGCGGACAATCCATAATAATGAAATCATACTGATCTTTTACTTTATCGATCAGATTTTTTAAAATATATTCTTTTCCATCCATGTCTACCAGTTCGATCTCAGCACCGGAGAGATTTACGTTGGATGGGATGATATCAACGTTTTCTATGATATCTTTGATGATTGTATTTTCAATTTCCGCTTCATTCAGTAATAATTCGTATAATGTATTTTCTACATCATTTTTATCAACGCCAAATCCACTGGTTGTATTTCCCTGCGGATCGATATCGATTATCAGCACTTTTTTTCCTTTTTCAGCTAGACATGCAGTCAGATTGATCGCTGTCGTAGATTTCCCAACGCCACCCTTCTGATTGGCAACTGCAATAATCCTTTCCATTATTTTACTCCCTTCTCATAATCTTTTTCTATTATAGCACTTTTATATAGCCAGTTCCATAAATGTTTCACGTGAAACATATAAAAAAATGGTGGAAAATTACGTGGGGTTTTGTTGGTATTCACAAAGTTGTATAAAATACATCAGGTCTTTCATACTGGACATAGCTTATTATCCAGTTAAGATATTATGAAACATGTTCCTTATCAGTTATTTTTTAATTCATATTACCATGAGTGACGCTTACAGAATGTGTACTTATATTCAGAACGGCTTGATTTCAGACCATTTTTCTCCGCCGCCTATAATCGATCACGTTCGCAAACTCACTTCGCTCTACGGAAAAAGGTCCAGTGGACCTTTTTTCGCATGCTCGGTAAGACAGTGCTCCCGTGATCGAAGCTATGCTCAAAAAATGGTCTGAAATCTACGGACAGCTCTGGATATGAGTACACATTCTGCAAGCTGTTGTCTGGTAAAATCTAAATAATATTATCTTGTAAAATTAAATAATTTCTAATTCACTGAAAACCTGTAAGAAAAAATATTAAATTTAACCAGTAAACAGCCAGTAGATCCTGCACTCTCTCTCAAAACAGTCCGCAGATTTCATTGGATTTTCTGAGTATAGCTTCGGCCACGGTAGCACTGTTTGAACGAAGTGAGTTTGCGAACGTGGCCGATCATAGGCGACAGAAGAAAATCCAATGAAATCAAGCTGTTTTAAAAGAGAGTGCAGGATCTACTGGCGTTACTATTGATACACGACCTATATTAAAACGTAACTATACTATTTTAAATCTAATTTTTAAACTCGAAGAATATCCAAAAACTTTCATTGTAAAACCAATGAAATTAACGTATAATAAAATCACTACAATATTAAAAAATATCAACTGATAAAAGAAGAGGTATTTTTCATGAGGAAAAGATTTACAAATTTGATAACACTTCTGAAACTTACGACCATTACATCCGTCCTAATAGCTATATATAATCAGTTTATCATATACAATGCATCTGAAAAAAAAAGATTAGCAAGATCTACAAACAAAAAAATATACCGATCTAATAAAGGAAATATCTTTTATACACTACATGGTGAAGGATCTCCGATACTCCTTATCCACGATTTAACAGCAGGTGGATCCGGCTATGAATGGAATCGAATTGAGAAAGAATTGGCAGAAAAACACACTGTATATACGATAGATCTGCCAGGTTGTGGAAGATCCGAAAAGAAAAAACAAATTTACACAAATGATTATTATGTTCAGCTCCTGAATGATTTTATCACAAATGTAATCCGCAGAAGAACCGATATAATTGCCAGTGGATATTCCGGTTCTATTGCTTTAGCAATAAATAAGAATAATAAGAAACACATTAAAAAAATAATCCTTATCAATCCCTGCAATCTAAAGAAATATACAAAAAAACCTTCAAATAAAGATATTATATTCTATTATGTTTTACTTACACCTATATTTGGAACGCTGATTTATCATATGCTTGTTTCATGTGAAAATATTGATAATCTTTTTGTAGAGAATTATTATTATAATCCATTCCATCTGGATACAGATATGGAAGATGCATATTATGAAGCATCTCATAGAAATCAGTCACTTTCAAAATATATATATGCAAGTCTGATTCGAAATTATACAGGGTGTAATGTAGGAAGTATACTTAGATACTCAAGTGATGCAGAAAATATTGCAATTTACTATGGGGAGGCAGAGCAGAATTATCAAGAAACCATTCATCAGTATCAGGATATCCTTCCGGAAATTAATGTTTCAATTATAAAACATGCAAAACATTTCCCTCATGTTGAGCAGCCACAAACATTCTTAATTGAAGCAGAACAGTTTTTAACAGGTAAAAATAAAATATATAATATTTTTAACTAGAAATTTATTTTGAAATTAAGAATAATGAAGTATCGGATAGGGGAGATTTGACCCTCCCCTTCCACACCACCGTACGTACCGTTCGGTATACGGCGGTTCAATAGTTTACACGAACTTTCAGATAGTGGGCTGATAAGGATGGATATCCGAGTCTGTCCACTATTATTGTTTTGGTAAGCGCCGAGTTGAGCATCGTCGCCGCCCTCCACGTACCTTTCCTGCAATTAGCCATTTCGTGTACCTTCCACTCTGGCAGATGCAGTGCCCTCAGCATTTTGTACCTTGTCCGCACTCTTTTCCATTGTTTCCAATACACAGCCCGGATCCTGTGGCGGAGCCACTCGTCCAGTTCTTCCATCAGACCCTTCATGTCCGCGTACCGGAAGTGATTTATCCACCCTCTGACAGCATCATTGAGCTTCTTTTCCCTATCCGGGTTGCTCCAGTTGTTTCCTCTGGTGGTTAGCTTCCTCAGCTTGTTTTTGAATTTCTCCACTGACTTCGGATGCACCCGAAACCGACATTTACCCTTATATCGGTAAAAGCCGTATCCCAGATATTTCACCTTGCTGATATGACATACTGTAGTTTTCTGGAGATTGACTTTCAGGAAGAGCTTATCCGTTATGAATGGCACTATGTTTTCCAGCGTCCGCTCCGCACTCTTCCTGCTCTTGCATAGAATCATGCAGTCGTCAGCGTATCGTACGAACTTATGCCCTCTTCTTTCCAGTTCCTTATCCAGTTCGTTAAGCATGACGTTCCCACACAGCGGACTTAAGGGGCCTCCTTGCGGCACGCCCTCTTCCGTTGGATGGAGTCCGCCATCCTCCATGACCCCGGCGTTCAGGTACTTATGAATCAGCGAAATCACCCGCCCGTCTTTGATCGTCCTCGACAACACCTCAATGAGCTTGCTGTGGTTTACTGTATCAAAGTAGGCTTGCAGATCCATGCTGACCACATACACATAGCCTTCATCAGCGAATTGCCTGCACCGCTTGATGGCATCATGTGTACTTCTTCCCGGTCGAAAGCCGAAACTGTTGTCTGAAAACTGTTCTTCAAAGATTGGCGTCAGTTCCTGCGATATCGCCTGCTGGATCAATCTGTCCACGCAGGACGGTATGCCTAACTTTCTGACCTTGCCCTTCTCCTCCTTGGGTATTTCTACCCTGCGAACCGGGTTGGGTTTATATTTCCCTTCCCTTAGCTGCCCGACCAGCTCGTCCCGGTGTTGTCTCAGGTAGGGCAGAAGTTCATCCACCTGCATTCCGTCAACTCCTCCGGCTCCGTTATTAGCCTTTACCTTCTTATATGCGGCGTTAAGATTGTCGCTCCTAAGAATGGTGTCGAGCAGGTTGTTCGTCCAAAAGTTCGTATTGGTGTCAGTGTCCCCGGTAATCCATTCGTGGGCGTACACTCCTGATACCTTTCCCTGTTCCGCAGGTATCTCTCTCAGGTAATCCTCAATGTGAAGTTGTCTGTACTTAATCCCATGTCCGGTTTCCATTTGAGAATGGCACCTCCTACTGTTCGCCCCTTTCCCGATGTCTTAAGCCATCAGGTATTGTAATATGGGCTCTGCTGACTTCTCACGGCAAGCTTTACTCCATGGCGGCGAATGTTCTATCTTCTTTGCCATGTCCGTGAGATCTCCCCGGGTACTCACACGTTCTTTCACACTTATACCTGCCCCGTATACTGCTGGCGTTCCGTGCAGTTATTGGACTTTGGTTTGTAAGGCAACCTTATCCACGCTTCACAGCCTAACC